>CALJZV010000113.1 GCA_937983475.1 uncultured Verrucomicrobiales bacterium | reverse complement strand
CATTGCGCGATGCCGGTTGTTAGGTTCGCGGCGCTTATGAAATTTTTTTTGCTGTTGTGCGCCAGCTTGGCCGGCTTGATTGCGGGAACCGTGGTTGTCGATGCGGCCCCTGGTAAAAAACTCCGGCACGTGGTGTCGTTCAAATTCAAGGAAAGCACCACCCCTGAGGAAATTAAAAAGGTCGAGGAGGCGTTTGTGGCCTTGAAGAAGAAAATCCCGCAAATCGCCGCGCTGGAGTGGGGCACCAACAACAGCCCGGAGAACCTCAACAAGGGCTTTACACACTGCTTCATCCTGACGTTCAAGAGCGAGAAGGATCGCGAGATTTACCTGCCGCATCCTGAGCACAAGAAGTTCGTGGAGATTCTCATGCCGGTGATGGCCGACGCATTTGTCATCGATTACTGGGCGAAAGAATGAGCCCGTTGATACGTTATCCAAGGGCATGACCGCTTATTTCTCATAAAATTATGAAATCCTCTCTAAAGGCGATTCCCGGCTCCGTTACTGCTCCAAAGGGCTTTCTGGCCTCCGGGATTTTCTGCGACATCAAGCGCCTCGGTACCGGCAAAGGTTCGCAGAAGGGCAAGAAGCGCGACTTGGCCCTTATTTTCTCGCAAGTGCCCGCGACGGTGGCCGGCTTGTTCACGACCAACCAGGTTTGCGCCGCGCCGGTGAAGGTCTGCATGGATCACATCAAAGGCGGCGCCGCGCAGGCCATCGTTGTCAACTCAGGCAACGCCAATGCCTGCACTGGCCAGCAAGGCCTCAAGGATGCCAAGGAAATGGCCAGGTTGGTCGCGCGCGAATTTCATTTAACCGAAAAGAGTGTTTTGGTTGGATCTACAGGGCGAATCGGCGTCACCTTGCCGATGGAGAATGTCCGCAAAGGCATTGAGCAAGCGGCGCACCGGCTCAACAGCACCACGGCCAACGCCGGTCACGTCGCCGAGGCCATCATGACCAGCGACACCAAGCCCAAGCAGATTGCGGTGGAGTTCAGGCTGGGCGGCAAAATCGTGACCATTGGCGGGGTGTGCAAGGGCGCAGGGATGATCCAGCCGGGCATGAGCGCCACGGGAGTGCGGCCTGCGGCCACGCCCAAAGGGCTTCACGCCACAATGCTCTGTTTTGTCACAACGGATGCGGCCATCGAAACAAAAGCCCTTCAAACGGCGCTGAACGAAGCTGTGGCCTTGAGTTTCAATCGCATCACGGTGGACGGCGACATGAGCACCAACGACACCGTGCTTGTGCTGGCCAATGGTTTGGCAGAGAACACGCCTCTGACGGCCCGCAGCCCGCAATTCAAGATGTTTCAGGCGGCCCTGAATCATGTTTGCCTCGAACTGGCCAAAATGATCGTGCGCGACGGCGAAGGCGTGACGCGCTTTGTCACCGTGCGCGTGAATGGGGCTAAAAACAATGCCGAGGCCGACAAGGCGGCCCGGGCTGTGGCCAACAGCGCATTGGTCAAGACAAGCTGGTTTGGGGGCGATCCCAATTGGGGGCGAATCATTGACGCTTTGGGTTATAGTCCGGCAACCATCGTCGAGGAGAAGGTGGATATCGGCTACAGCGCCCCTGGCTCCCAAAAAATCGTTTGGAGCCTTAAGCGTGGCCAGCCCACAAAAGTCGCATTCAAGGCGCTTTGCGAAGCTGTGGCGCCCAAGGCATTTGATCTGCACATCAATTTGAACCTCGGCAAGGGCGCAGCCTTGATGTATGCGGCCGATTTGACCGAGGAGTATGTGGAGTTCAACAAGGGCGACGTCACGGATCCCGGCTCATTGGGAGGCTAGGCTGATCTCCTAAATAGAGGCAGGATGTCAGCATGTTGCGTCACCTTTGCAAATTCTTCCTGATTGGCTTGGCCAGCGGCGAATTGGTCGCGGAAAACTGGCCTGCCTGGCGTGGACCGCGCGGGGATGGTTCCAGTTTGGAAAAGCAAGCTCCGGTTCACTGGAACGCCATGAGCAATGTGATTTGGAAGGCCGAGGTGCCCGGCGTTGGCCATGCCTCACCGATTATTTGGGAAAATCGCGTGTTTGTCTTCACTGCGCTTCCCGAAACTGAAGAGCGTCTGCTGCTCGCCTACGACACCAGGGAGGGGAAGCTGCTTTGGCAGCAAACTGTGCTGAAGGCGCCGCTGGAGCCCAAGCACGCAAAAAACAGCCACGCCTCAAGCACGCCAGCGACCGATGGAAAACGGGTTTTTGCCTCTTTCCTTGATGGCAGGGAAATGGTGGTCGCCGCGCACGATTTTTCCGGCAATCAACAGTGGCTTGTTCGTGTCGGGGAATTTTACAGCCAGTTCGGATTTTGCAGTTCCCCGATTATCTCCGACAACAAACTGATTGTTAGTGCTGATCATGAGCGGGGCGCGTTCATTACCGCCCTCGATCCCAAGAACGGAAAAACGCTTTGGAAAACCGAGCGCCGCAAGGGCACCCGCGGCTACAGCACGCCGTTGGGCGTGAAAGTCAGCGGGCGCAACCAAATCGTGCTGGCAGGCGCGTTGAGCGTGCGGGGGTATGCGGCCAGAGACGGCAGGGAACTGTGGCATTATGATGGGCCGACCGACTCTTTTGTAGCCACACCGGTTTACAGTCCCACGCTCAAGTTGCTCTTCGTGGTGGGCGGATATCCGGAAAAGGTGATTGTTGCGCTAAATCCCACGGGCAACGAAAAACTGGACGCTGATTCCGTTAAATGGCGCACAAACAAAGGTGGGGCTTACGTCCCTTCGCCCGTCATCAGCGGCCAGTATTTGCTGAGCATTTCCGAGGCTGGCGTCGCGCATTGTTTTGATGCAGCGACAGGGAAACTTTTCTTGGAGGAACGACTCGGGGTTCAGCATGCCTCGCCCGTTGCCGCTGCCGGACTGGTATATTTTCTCAATGACGAGGGCGTCACGCATGTGGTGAAGGCTGCTCCAGAGTTCAATTTGGTTGCCAAAAATGAGTTGGGCGAGCCGTGTTACGCCTCACCGGCGGTGAGTGGCGGAAGAGTGTACATTCGCGGAGGTCGGCATGTGTTTTGCATCGCCGGCGAGAATTAACATCCCCCTGCGTTTTGCCTCTACAACAAGCCCGCGGTTTCGGGAAATCCGCAAACGAGATTCATGCACTGGACAGCCTGCCCGCTGGCGCCTTTGACGATGTTGTCCTCGGCGCTCATGACTATGAGGCGGCCGGTCCGGGGATCCAGCCGCCAGGCAATCTCAATGCAGTTGGTGCCGGTGACATTTTTGGTGTCCGGCAAGGCCTTGCCCTCCAGCAGCCGAATGAAGGGTTCGCCTGAGTAGGCGGCCTCGAAGCATCGGGTGATTTTTTCCGCCAATACGGACATTTCCTCCGGCGTGGAAAAATGGCGCTCTGGGGCCACGTAGAGCGTGGTGAGAATTCCCCGATTGACCGGGATCAAATGCGGGGTGAACTGAATTGTAACAGCCTCGCTTGCGGCGGAAGAGAGTTCCTGTTCAATTTCCGATAAGTGACGGTGTTTAGGGACCCCGTAGGGGCGGACGCTCTCGTTGCATTCGACAAACAAATAATCCACCTCGGCTTTGCGGCCCGCGCCGCTGACGCCGCTCAGAGAGTTGGCGATGATGCCGGTGGGTTTGATGAGTTTTTCGCGCAGCAGCGGGATGAGCGGCAGCAAAATGCTGGTCGGATAACAACCCGCGGAGGCCACCAGCGTGGCGCTTTTGAGTTTGTCCCGGTGCACCTCGGGAAGGCCGTAAACCGATGTGGCAAGCAGTTCGGGCGCCGGGTGGTCATGGCCGTAAAATTCCTTGTAAACGGCTGCATTTTTGAGGCGGAAATCCGCGCTCAAGTCAATAACTTGGCATCCCAGTTGGAGCAGGGGAACGGCATATTCGGCGGCAACGCCGTGGGGCAACGCCAAAAAAACAAGCTGGGCGCTTCTGGCCAGCAACTCCGGGTTGGGCTCCACAAAGCGGAGGGAACGCGCCCTTGGATGACTGGCGTGTTTTGGAAAAACTTGCGCCAAGCTTTGGCCCGCGTTTTGGCGCGAGGTGACAGCAGTCAGTTCGGAGTGCGGATGGTGAAGAAGCAGGCGAACCAGTTCTTCGCCCGAATATCCCGAGGCTCCAACAATGGCAACTTTGACGTTGGCTTGGCTCATTTGACTTATGGGTAATTAAAAGATCGCTGGCCGATCGCAAGGGGCAATAAACAGCCCTGAGTAAAGAAAAACCCCGCCGGCGCGGCCAGCGGGGTCTGCAAAACAGGCAAATATTAACGCTTGCTGAACTGGAAGCGTTTGCGCGCGCCGGGTTGGCCGTATTTTTTGCGCTCCTTCATACGTGGATCGCGGGTTAACAGCCCTTGGGATTTGAGTGTCGGGCGCAAGTTGGCGTCCGCGACCAGCAACGCCCTGGCAATGCCATGGCGAACAGCGCCAGCCTGGCCGGTGGGGCCGCCGCCGGAAACATTGACACGGACGTCAAATTTGCTGGCGGTTTCGGTGGCGCTCAAGGGCTGCGACACCATGGTGCGCAGGTTGTCCGTCGGGAAATAATTTTCAAAGGGCCTGCCATTGACGGTGATCTTGCCGGAGCCGGAGGCCATGCGGACTCGGGCGACAGACGTTTTGCGGCGGCCGGTGGCGACAAATTCCTGTGTGGGTGCTTCTGCCATAGGTCAATTGTAAAGGTTACTTTGCAGGGGCCAGCGGTGCGGGAAGCTGGGCGGCGTGAGGATGATCAGCGCCTTTGTAAACTTTTAATTTGGTGAGAAGGACGCGCCCGAGGCGGTTTTTGGGAATCATGCCCTTGACGGCGTGCTCAATCAGCCGCTCGGGATGCTTGGCGCGAACCTGCTCCACGGTTTTATATTTTTCGCCGCCTTTCCATCCGGAATAGGTCATGTATTCCTTGGCGGTTTCCTTCTTGCCTGTCAGGCGGACTTTTTCAGCGTTGATGACAATGACAAAGTCGCCCGCATCCAGGTGAGGTGTGAAGACCGGCTTGTTTTTTCCGCGCAAAATGTCGGCAACCTGCACCGCAAGGCGGCCCAGGATTGCGCCGTCGGCATCAATCACGTGCCACTTGCGCTGTTCCAAAGTGTTCTTCGGCAAATACGTTTTCATCCAAAATCCAGAAATCAAAGAGCGGTGAAAATATCAAGCAAAGGGTTTAAGTCAATAGCCCATTTTGATGGTTTTTCATCGCGGGGTTCCGCGAACTAGAAAGTATCTCCATAAAAATTGGCCAGTCTGGCTGCCAGCTTGCGGCGGGCCACGCTGTAGGAGAAGTATTTCAGACCCAGATGATAGTTGTTTTCCGCCCATTCCTCCCTTAGCGATTCGTTGCGAAGGATTTCACGGGTCTGGTCCACCACCTGGTTGGTGATCAGTTGGGGCATCTCAATGGTTTTGAAGCCTAGAGGAGAAATGTCGCGGGCGTAAACAGCGTAGGTGTTCACAAGCACAGGCTTGCGAAAATAAACCGCTTCCAGAAAGGCGTTGCCGAAGCCTTCGTAATGGCTGGGGTAGGTCACCAGGTTGGCGTGTGGATAAGCGTCGAAGAGAGTGAAAATCTTCTTCCCCTCGGCGTTGATGCCCCGAACGGTTCCAATCCGGTCGGCAATGAACCGCACATCAATCTTCGCGTCATCAATGCGCTCACGAATGAGCTGGAGGTAGCTGCTGCCCTCGTCTCCAGCCGGGTGGGAAATAACCAGCTTGGCGCGCGGGTCGTCTAGGCGCCGAACCAGTTCAATGGCATGCTCAATGCCTTTGCGCGCGACCACGCGGGTGGGTTGCAGTATTATACGGTCGTCCTCGGCTAGCCCAAGTTCCGCCTGGAAATCCGCGTTGTAATCATCAATTCCTGCGGGCGGATTCTCGAATTCGATGATATTGGGAATGATGGTGGAGGGAAGCCCGAAGCGACGGGCCAGTTCCTTTTGGGCCATCGAATTGATGACCACATGCTCCACGCGGGGCAGTGACGGGGGAAACGCGGCCTGAAGATAATCCCCGACGCCATTGAGCGTGAACCGTTCGCGTTCCCATGAAAAATCGTGGTGATGGGCAATGGTCGGCATGCCTGTTTCGGCAATGACCTCGGTCATCGCCAGCCCCAAGGGGACGTGCATGGGAATGGCCAGGATGTTTTGAGGCACCAAAACCTCGACGCCGAACTTGTCGATGAAATGGTAAATCTCGTCCTTCAGCTTTTCTTTGATGTGCTGGATGGTGTTGGTGATCCCGCGGCTGCGCTTGGGCACGCCATATAACCGACTCTGAACGTCCAGCACGTCCGGGTGATTGAAAAACGCCAGCGGCACGTGGTGGCTGATTTCTTGTGGCTTTTCAATCTGTCCGGCCATCCAGAAGCAATTGTGGCCCAGTTCCTGAAGCAAATGGGCCCATTTGTCGGCCTCCAAAGTGACGCCGTCGGTGCCGTGAAAGCGCGTGGAAATAAACCCGATTCTTCTTGGTGGACTGGTTTGCAGTGTTAGCGTGCTCACACTCCAATATTTTACAAACAATAAAAAAATTCAAACCCTGGGTAGGCAAAAACCGCATCGCGGAGGTATAATGGATCAAGATTTCAACAAAAAATTGCCAATGGATTCTTTATTGCTCGAACAACTTTCATTTCTTTACGGGGATTCCACTGCCGAATCACTTCTGCCGCGGTTGCGCGCTGTCATGGGCAGATATCCGCTTCCTGCCATCCCAGGAAGCCATTCGTCCCGTGAACTGCCGCTCAATGAGCGCAACTCGCTCCTGATTGCTTACGCTGACCAGGTGCGCGAAAAGGGCAAGGCGCCCTTGCAGACGCTTGGCGATTTTGCCGGGGAACACCTTGGCGGCGTGGTCAGCGGAATTCACATTCTGCCCTTTTATCCCTCATCGTCTGACGATGGTTTTTCGGTGAAGGATTATTATCAGGTGGATCCGGATTTTGGAACTTGGGGGCACATCGAGCACCTGGCCGACCGGTTTGAACTGATGTTTGACGCGGTTTTCAACCATGCCTCCGCCCAGGGCGTTTGGTTCAAAAAATTCTGCGAGGGGGATCCCGCCTTCAAGGATTTCTTCGTTGCCGTGGAGGGCGAGCCCAGCCTTTCGCAAGTCGTCCGCCCGCGCGCATTGCCGTTGTTGACGCCTTTCAAAACCGCCGAAGGTGAGAAAAAAGTGTGGACGACTTTCAGCGCCGACCAAGTGGACCTGAACGTGAAGAACCCCGAAGTGCTGCTGGCGCTTGTTGACGCCCTTTTATTTTATGTCAAGCACGGCGCGCGATACATCCGGCTGGATGCCATTGCCTTTCTTTGGAAGGAGATCGGCACCCATTGCATTCACTTGCCGGAAACCCATCGTATCGTCCAACTGATGCGGGCCGTGCTGAACGAGGTCGCCCCCCAAGTGCTGCTTGTCACCGAGACCAACGTCCCGCACAAGGACAACATTTCCTATTTCGGCGACGGCACCAACGAGGCGCAACTGGTTTATAATTTCGCGCTGCCGCCCCTGACGCTATACTCGCTGTTGAGCGGCGACGGCACGCACTTGACTCGCTGGGCTCAAATACTCCACCCGCCATCGCCGCGTGTGACGTTTTTTAATTTCCTCGCATCTCACGATGGCATCGGCCTCAATCCGGCCCGAGGAATCCTCACGGAAAACCACATCGGCTGGCTGGTGGAAAAATCATTCGAACATGGCGGCCTGGCAGGTTACAAGAACAACCCTGACGGCTCCCAAAGCCCCTACGAGTTGAACATCACCTACTTCGATGCGCTCTCCAATCCGCAGTCAAATGAACCATTGGAGACGCAGGTGAACCGCTTCATGGTTGCTCATGCCATCATGCTGTCCCTTGCCGGGATGCCGGGCATTTATTTTCATTCCCTGTTCGGCTCGCGCAACGATCGCGCCGCGGCGGACGCCTCGGGAATTCCCCGCCGCATCAACCGCCAGAAACTGGATCGGGCCGATCTGGAACGCGATTTATCCGATCCGCAGTCTCTCCGCTCCCGGGTGTTCAGGGGAATTTCCAGGCTGCTTCACGCTCGCCAGAGCAGCCCGGCATTCAATCCCGTCTCCAAGCAGCATGTGCTTTCGTTGGGAGAATCAACCTTTGCGCTGACACGCACCGCTCCCACCGGGGAATCCATCCTGTGCCTGCACAATCTGGTGAATCACTCGGTGGAGGTGAATTTGGAGCCGGTGACTTCAAGCGGGGAACGATGGGAAAATATCTTCACCCAAAAAGTGTTTGGAAGCCATCAGTATCTCAAATTGCAGCCCTACGAAGTGATGTGGGCACGGAGACTCTGACTCTAAATCGCTCAACAACCCAGAAAATGCCTTAAGCCGGCCCAGTTTCCGCCCAGTTTGGTTAGCGCGTCGGGGGTCTCGGTCAGATGCCATGTTTGCCAGCCCTGCGCCTTGGCTGGAACGATGTCATTGTCGTAGCGGTCGCCGACCATGAGCGTTTCTTCAGGAAGGCGGCCCAAAAATTTCAGTCGAGCCGTCAGCCAGCGGAAAACATGAGGGTTGGGTTTACTGAATCCAGCCTCGAAGGAATAAAAGCAAATGTCCCGGTGAAACAAGTCCATGGACAGGCTGTGCGGTTGGAGCGCGGCGCTTAATTCCCTCAAAGTATAAGGCTGGGAATTGGAGGCGATGCCAAGCGGCATTTGGATTCTTGAGAGCGCAATCAACACCTTCGCCGCGCCCGGCATTAGCCGGATTGTGCGCTGTAACTGAGCGTGCTCGAACAAAAAGTCATCCAACTGGTCCTTGGACAGCGATGCCAGTTCCGCCCACGCACCCCGGGCAATTTCTGGCCAGTAGATTTCCGGATGCAGGATCCCGGCCGCTTTGGCCTCGGCATGATGTTCCTGAATCAGCAGTTCGGTCTTCTCCGCAAATCCATCCAGGGACAGTGGCGTCCGATCGGCATATTTTTCGCAAAGTGCCGTCCAGCGCTCCTGTGCATCGGAAGGGGGCGGCAACACTTCAAGAAGGGTTTTGTAAATGTCGAAAATGACGGCGCGAATCATGGTTTCGGTGTCCATAGTAGCGGATAAAGATGCTTCCGCTCCAGCCTTTCGCGAATAAACGCCGATTGCGCCTTCAGTGCCGCATCGCCGGGGTGCAAAGAGGCTTGTCGCTCAGCAGCGCGAATGATCTGGTTGAAACGCTTGCCGTACGCGGCGCCGCCCAGCCAACGCTCCGCGGACTTCGGCCAGGGCGTTTTCCTTAATTTGTTTTGCGAGGCAAGCCAACGCCATTTCTCCAGAAAAGGATTCAGGGCCGCGCAGGCGTTCCTGGCAACATCCGGGTTGACGGACAGTACTTCCAGTTGCGCTTTCAAGGTGAGCCGGCTGAAGGGCACTGGCTCCGGCCTTGTTGCGGACAATAGCCATGGGGTGCCGGCCCAGGCACGGCACCGGACGGGCAACCGCAAGCGCCATTCAGCAAAGCGCTCCTCCTGGCGCCGCCGCTCGGCCTGCCAGTCAAACAGTTCCGGTGAAATAAAAATTTCCTCGTAGAGATAAGGTAATATAAAGCCGAACTGTTTCAGGTCCGGTGACACATTCGGGAGGCTCCGGGCTATCAGCGGACGCCCCGCGGCGGCGGCTTCGATATAGGGCAGGCCGAAACCCTCCTGAATAGAGGTCAGCAGCACCGCTTCGCTCGCCGCCAGCAATTCGTCGACGCTTGGCTTGTCGGGCCCGGCTTTCTGAAGGATGCCCAGATGAAGATGCCAATTGCGCCGTTGAGCCGCGTTCTTTATTTCGCGCACATACGATTCCTCGTCGGCTGAGCTTGCGCCGCCGGTGGACACCACCCAGGCCTCGGGGCGCAGCCATCGCGCCAATAGAAGCGCCTCGGCCACGTTCTTTCGCCGCAGCATGCGGCAGGGAACAATCCAAACAGGCGCCTGGGGAATGCCGCATTGGTCGAGCCACGCCTTTGCTTTTTCAATTTTCTCTGAGGAGGGCTTGGCCGCGCGGTCCGTCAGATTGGGCAGCCAGCCAGCGTGTTTGCCGAAATGCTTTTTCAACAGGCGGGCGTCCGCTTTGTTGATGGCAATGTGGGTGGTGTTGAGATTGTTGGGAAACACCGCCCGGCTGGTCGCCCGCAGGGTGGTGAACCCGTAGGTTTGCGCCTCGACCCATCGGGCCCAGCGATTATCGAACCACCAGTCGTGGTTGTGGGCGGCAATGGTGATGCCGCGGCGGGCGCAAAGCTGGTGCAGTTCGGCGGTCAGAAGCAGGTTCCGGGCAAGGCCAAGATTGTGTGCCCAGACCAAGGTGTTGTCTGCGGTGGAATCCGCGAAGAGCTTTTTTAATCCGTCTTGAACCTGTTTGCGCAGCGCGCCTGATTCGACTTGCTGCTCGGCGAAATAGCCAAATGAGGGCTCTATAAAACAATCGAGGGATGTTTCGCCTAAAAGCTTGCGAAATTGACTGGTCCACTCAGCAGGCGCGGGTTCGCCCGTGGCCAATGTCACCCCATCAATTCGCTCTGAGAAATGGGCCACCAAGTGCGGGGTAGCCTGCTCAATGATTCGGCGGATGCCGCCGGGTCGCAGATGGTAATGAAAGATGATGAGTTTCAATGGTCGAGAAATATTCACGGACCACCGGGCCGTCAATGTCGCATGCCGGAAAAACCATTAATAATTTCACTGGCGAAGTGACACGGTCATAAAACCATCCTTAGATGCTGCCGAAATCAGTGCTGATTATACAGGAGCGGTGTGGTTGAAATACCCGAGCAACTCCGACTCATGCACCTTGGTCAAGTCCTCGCCTATATTTCTTTCAACACGTGCGCGGACGTCCGGTTGCAACCGTTCCAAAAGCTGTTGGTTGATGCTTCGGTGCGCGGCAATGTAAATGTGTTCCAAGTCGCTTTGTTTTCTGGCGATCTCATTGATGCGTCCAGCCAATTGCTGAACGACACGCCGATTTTGTTCCAGGCTGATGTTATGACGTTCGCCGACCACGTGGACTCCGGGCACGCCTCCCGCAAACTGCCCTGCGCTGTCGGTCACCTGCTCGGACAGGCGTGTGCGGGGCTTGAGCGGGTAAAAGCTGTCAATCATGGATAATTTTGGCCGGGAACTGAAGTTATCACTCTGAACACGGTAGGCTTTAAAGCAACCCAAGTCTGTGACGAACAACAGTTTTTCTTTCATAGTAATTCTCCAACATTAACTTACGGCTCCTGCTGCCTGTTTGCAATGAAGCCACCCCCTTGTAGTGACGGTGGGGAATTGCTGGTAATCTGCTCGCCTTCCGGGTCAAATCGCGGCGTGAAATTCGCCATTTGCAACGAAATCTTCCAAGGGTGGTCCCTGGAGAAAACCTTTGGCTACGTCGCGCAAGCCGGTTACGACGCGGTGGAAATTGCGCCATTCACAATTGCCAGCCGAGTGACGGATATTTCCTCGGAACAGCGGCGGCACATCCGGGAGGCTGCGAGGCAAGCGCGGATTGGCATTTCCGGCATTCACTGGGTGTTGATGCAAACCGAGGGATTGCATCTGACGCACCCTGATGAGACCGTCCGACGCCGCACCGGCCTTTATTTTTCCGAACTGGTAAAGTTTTGCGCGGACATTGGCGGCGAATTTATCATTGTCGGCTCGCCCAAACAGCGCAACTTGATGGAAGGTGTCACTTTCGACCAAGGTATTCACTGGGCTGGAAGTGTTTTTGAAGACCCGGTCAAGCTGGCCGAGGATCGCGGGGTGACAATTTGCTTTGAGCCGCTTGCGCCGAGCGAAACCAACTTTATCAACACGGCAGCCCAAGCCGTTGAATTTGCTCAGCGTCTGAGCAGCCCTAACTTCAAAATCCTGCTCGACGTCAAGGCCATGTGCTCGGAGGCAAAATCCATCCCGCAAATCATCCGCGAATCCAGCCCTTACTTTGCCTACTTTCACGCCAATGACCGCAATCTCAAAGGGCCGGGCTTCGGCGACGTGGACTTTTACCCGATTGCCGACGCATTGGAACAAGCCGGGTATGGCGGCTATGTTTCGGTGGAGGTGTTTGTGTTTGATGAGGGGCCAGAGGTCATTGCCTCGCGAAGCTTGGAACATTTGAAGCGGTGTTTCAACGCGGCAAAAGTTTCTCGCCCGCCAACGGCGTGACGGGATTTTTCAGGAAAGTTGTTGAATTCAAATCGAGTGCGCCTACTATTTCCAGCGCATCGCACGATGCAAACGGTCGGGACGTAGCGTAGCTTGGTAGCGCGTCTGAATGGGGTTCAGAAGGTCGTGAGTTCAAATCTCACCGTCCCGACCATTTTTTATCCGCTTCCTATCGGTTTCAGGGCCAAGTGCCAGACCCAGATTACCCACGCCGACAACCCGAGGACCCACAGACCATTGGCGGTGGAACTCTCCTTCATTCGTGCCGGAACCAGGTTCAAGCAAAACCCCAGCGCCAGACCGCACAAAAATCCGCCCACGTGCGCCACGATGTCCGTTCCGGGCGAGGTGCCCATCAACACCAGCAGGAGCGCGCCGGCCGCAAGGCTTCGCAATACAACCTGGGAGGCCTTTAATTGGCTTTTGGTAAAATGAAACTGCGCCGAGGCCAGTCCAAGGGCACCCAGAACCATGCCCGAAGCGCCCAGGCCGCGGTGGGACGCATCATAAATCAAAAGCCCGGCGAGGTTGCCTCCCGCGCCGGCCAGAAAGGCCGCCCCCAAGGCCCATCCCGCTCCGTGCCTCGCCATGGCCAGGCCTGTCAGGATGAAGCCGGTGGACAAATTGGCGGCCAGGTGCGCCAAGTCCCCATGAAGCGTCACAGCCGTGAAAATGCGCCACCACTCGCCCGAAGCCACGAACTGGTTGTGCATCAGCCCGGCGGCCTTCCGTGCGCCTTCCATTTGGATGCTCCAAGGATAAATCCAAGCTATGGCCAGGCACCAGAAAAGGCTTCCCCAATGGAAAATGATTCTGGAGCCGGGCAGGGTTCGCCGAAATCCCCATCCGTGATTTTCGGTTTCGTAGATGCGTATGAGTTGCTCGGCACGGTCAAAGTCCCGTTCCGAAATGAGCAAGGCCCATCCGCCGTCGCCGTGGTGGATGGCCGCCTCGATGCCTTGGCTGGCCAGCAGCAACCCCCAGTCCATGACCTGCTTTTCGGAATGCCCCGGATGGCGCCTCAGCTCGTTTTCCGGGTTGTTTTGATGCATCTAATTCGCTAGGGTAAAGCGCACGCAACATGAGCCGCAGCATGACAGTCGCGGGTTGCCAGGCACTTGTTTTCGGAGGTGATGGTGCAGGGAAAGCCAACCGATTGGCACCTCTTTTTTCTCTGAGTCAAATAAAAGCGGGTGCTGTCCACACTCAATTCCTGGCACGGCTCTGGCTGCGTTCTGACCTTAACAACACGTCACGCCATGAAAGTTATTCAACCAAACTGCCGCATTCAGTTCACTGCCGCCGACATTGAGTTCATCACCGCGGTGCTCCGGGACAAAACCGGTTCAACGCAGGCCATAGGCATCCTGCTGGTGGACGCCGAGTCACGCGACCTGATTCTCGACGACGAGCGGCTGTTTCATGCCCTGTTGGAGCAGCGAGGATGCTTGAAGGTATCGCATCACTTTTATTTTTTTGTAACCGCCCGCCATGTGCTCAAGCGCTTCGGCATTGATGATCGCGAGGTGGCCGATTATGTGGCCGAGGTGCTGGTGGAGTTTTCGCAGGCCGAGAACGTGCGGTGCGTGGTGCCCGGCAAGCCGCATCCGTTGGATTATTTTTTCGAAATGCTGGGCGCGTTGCAGACCGCCGATGAGGCGACCAGTTTTTACATCCGGTCGCACATCGGCAATCAGGCGTTGTTTTTTGCGGGCCTGTTTCCGGGTCATATTCAATATCGCGCCGAGCGGCGTGGCGCGCCGGGATTGAAGTATTACGAGGAAATGGGCCGCCTCAACTACCGCGTGGCCAGCGATCATCGCCTGGCCCGCAAATATGCCGTGGCCTCGGTGTTTGACACCCTTGCGGAGCGGTTTCATCCCGCTTGTCTGGCTTTGAATGATCTCTCCGAAAGAATTTTCACTTTCACCGACAAGGATCATGCCCTGGAAGCCCTCCTACAACGAGTCATGGGGCCGAATTTGCCGAATTGAGATGCGCCTTCAAACGTCTCCGAGTAGCCCCAGTGCCCGGATCCGTCCGATGGTGGTATCTGGCGACACCTGCAAAATGGTCTGCCAGCCGCGTTGTGCGCCGGCTTCCACGTTTTCAGCCCGGTCATCCATGTAAAGAATTGCCTCGCCGCAGCGACTGGTCATGGCCTCCACCACCTCGTAGATTTTGGCGTCCGGCTTCATCGAGCGATGCTCGTAGGACAAAACGTAACCGGTGAAGTTCTGAAAAAATGAAAAGTGCTTCCGGATGTGGGCCTCGGCCAAGGGATTGGTGTTGGAGAAAATGTAAGTTGGCACGCCGCGCCGCATCAGTTCGGCATGCATGTGCACCATCGGTTCAATTGGCCAGAAGATGTCCGAAAATTCCTCAATGAACTGTAGAAGGGTCCCGGTGTAACCGGTGGCGCGGCAGACTTCCTGAAAAAATTCCTCGGTAGTCAACAGGCCGGTTTCGTAACGGTAGAGAAGGGGGGAATGGTCAATGAGTTCCTTGAGGTTTGCGGCGGGGGCGGGGCAGCGGGCGGCGATTCTGCGAGCGGCAATGCCGTAGTCGAAATCCACCAGCACCTTGCCCAAATCGAACACAACGACTTCGGGACGTTTCATAAATTCACTCCAGCTCGCGCCGGCCCTCCAAGGCTCGGCTGACGGTGATCTCGTCGGCGAATTCCAGGCCGCTTCCGGCAGGGAGGCCTTGCGCAATGCGAGAGACCTTGACGCCTTTGTTGGCCAGCCTTTTGGCCAAATAAAAGCTGGTGGCATCGCCCTCCACGTCGCTGCTCAGGGCGATAATGATTTCCCGGATGGGCTCGGTGGAAAGGCGTTGTTCCAGTTCGGCAATGCGCAAATCGTCCGGCTCGACGCCGTTGAGCGGGGAAATTTTTCCTCCCAGCACGTGAAAACGTCCTCGAAAACTTCCGGATTTTTCGATCGTGAGCACGTCCACGGGCCGCTCCACCAAACAGATGAGCGAGGTGTCGCGGCGATCATCGGAGCAGATGGCGCAGGGATTTTTCTCCGTCAAAGCGCCGCATATCCTGCAGAGATGAACGCTGCTGCGGGCGGAAACCAAGGTGTCGGCCAATTGCTTTACGGTGCCGGGGTCGCTTTGTACCAAATGTAGAGCCAGGCGTTCCGCAGAGCGTGGCCCGATGCCCGGGAGCGACTTCAACGCGGCAATCAGGGCTTGGATTGGCTCCGGCAATGAGGACATGAACAGGGGCCTGAATTACATCAACCCGGGAATGTTGAATCCCTGGGTGACTTTGCCCATTTCAGCGGTGGAAATTTCCCGCGCCTGGGTGAGGGCCTGGTTGGCGGCGGCAAGGATCATGTCCTCCAGCAGTTGGGCATCGTCGGGATTGAGCGCCTGGGGGTCAATCTTCAGCGACGCGAGTGTGCCATCGCACTTCGCGACAGCCTTGACAGCGCCGCCGCCACTGGTGGCCTCGACGGTCCGGGCGGCCAGTTCAGCCTGCACTTTTTCCATCTGCTGCTGCATGCGCGCAGCCTGTTTCATGAGTTTTCCAATGCTTGACATAAAATAAACCGGTGGCGTTTAAGAGCGGACCTCCACAATCTGGCCTTTGAACACCTCCAGGGCCTTTTGGATCAGCGGATCATTCTTGAATTCCTCTTTGT
>CALJZV010000112.1 GCA_937983475.1 uncultured Verrucomicrobiales bacterium | reverse complement strand
GCAGCGCATCGAGACCGAAGTCGTCAAGTCAGGTGAAATGGACCGCAACGTCAAGCTGGGCCGGGGCGGCATCCGGGAGATTGAGTTCATTGTCCAAACGCTTCAATTGCTCCATGGCGGGCGCAATCCCTTCCTTCAAGGGCCGCAAACGCTGCCGACTTTGCAAAAGCTGGTCCAGTATCGCCTCCTGGATTCCAGCGAGGCCCGGGAACTGGCCGAGGCCTACATTTTCCTGCGGGATGTGGAACACCGGCTTCAAATGGAGAACAACCAGCAGACCCACACCATCCCGACCGAACGCAAGGCCCGCGAGCGGCTGGCAACGCTGATGGGCTTTGCCTCTCTGGCGGAATTTGAGTCGGCCCACCATGCGCATTGCGGCAAGGTTCGGCGCATTTACGACAAGCTGCTCAAGGCCGAGGATCCCGATCGCAGCGAACCGCTGCCCGCCATGGACGACGCGGAAGCATGGAAAAAACTGTTGGCCCAGCACGCCTTCCGCGACAGCGAAAAAGCCCACCGCCTCATTAAGGAATTTGTGGAAGGGCCCGGTTACGTTCACGTGTCGCCGCGCACCTCGGACCTGGCCCGGGAACTGTTGCCGCGGTTGCTGGCGCTTTGCCCGAATTCCCCCTTCGTCACGCATCACTCACCCCCCACAATTCTTTCCGACCCGGACCGAGTGCTGGCGCGTTTGGACAGCTTCATTTCAGCCTACGGCGCCCGGGCGACTTTGTACGAGCTGTGGACAAGCCATCCGTCGGTGTTCGCGCTGCTCCTGCAGTTGTTCGACCGCTCGGAATTTCTTGCTGAACTGGCCATTCGCACGCCCGACATGGTGGATGAACTGGAAGTCAGCGGGCGCTTGCGCCGCTCCAAGACCACCCGGGAAACGCTGGAGGATTTGCGTCACGGACTGGACGATGCCGACCAGAAACTCTGGCTGAGGCGCTACCATCAGGTGGAATTCATGCGGATCGGTTTGCGCGACATTCTTGGGCTGGCCGACTTTGAGCAAAATGTAACCGAGCTTTCCTCGCTGGCCGAGGCCTGCCTGCAATACGCCGTCGAGGTGGTGATGCGCAAGAACAGGCTAAAGTCACCGCCGTTCAGCATCATCGGCATGGGCAAACTCGGCGGGCGGGAACTGGTTTACGGCTCCGACCTCGACATCGTGTTTGTCGCCTCGGACAAAATAAAAAATATGCCCGCCCTGCAAAAATACGCCGTGGAGGTGATGGACCTTCTCTCCGCGCAAACCGAGTTGGGCATGGTGTTTCAAACCGACGCCCGCCTGCGGCCCGACGGCGAAAAGGGGTTGCTCGTCAACACGCTCAAGTCCTACGAGGAGTATTACCGCACCCGGGCTCAGCTCTGGGAAATCCAGGCCCTGACGCGCATCCGCTTCGTGGCTGGCGATGCGAGCGTGGGCGAGGACTTTCAGAAACTGGCCGCGCTCCTGACCAATTTCAGCCGTCCCAGCCAACCGCTGGCCGCGTTTGCGCCGGACTGGAAACAGCAGATTGCGCGCATGCGCCAGCGCATCGAAAAGGAGCGCACACCGGCCGGCAAGGATGCCTTGGCCATCAAGACTGGCTCCGGGGGGCTGATTGACGCCGAGTTTCTGGCGCAGATGTTTTGCCTGGAGAACGGCTGGCAGGAGACCAACACCTTGCGGGCCTTGGAGCGGGCGAAGGCGGAGAAGAAACTGCCGCCGAAGGCCGCCGAGGAATTGATCACCAACTACCGGCAGTTGCGGCGCATTGAGGGAATCTTGCGCCGCTGGAGTTATGTGGGCGAGACGGAGCTGCCCGACGATCCCGCGCCGCTTTACCGTGTGGCCG
>CALJZV010000111.1 GCA_937983475.1 uncultured Verrucomicrobiales bacterium | reverse complement strand
TCTCGATTCCATGAACGATGTGGCTCAAGGAAGGTGTGTCGTAAAGATCGCCTTCCAGCTTTGGGACTCCGCAAAAACTGCATTTTCTGACGCATCCTCGTGAAGCGTAAGCAAAGTAGGCGTCCTTGACTGCATACTCGTAATCCACGTGCTTCAAAATGTCGTAGTCAGGAATACAATCTTCAATCGGTGCGCCATGAACGTCGTCGGAATAAAGTTCTTCCTGAAATGAATCTAGCTGCAATGAAACCGCGGGAGCTTTGTTTAAAAGGCCCTTGATAAAGCGAACACCCCGCCAGCGACTTTCAACTTGAAATGCGTCGTTCATCAATGACGCTGCAATTCCCCCAACGAACACATTGCTCGTGTTACGTCCCGATGCTTCAATGGCGAAGTCGATCGTTTCCGCGATGCGCTTCCATTCAAACGAAAAAAGCGTGGTGACGTAAATTCTATCCCAGCAGGTATCTAAAACGCTGGTGTCGCACCCCTTAATAAAACGGACAATATCTTTTTTCCCATTAGGGCCATGGTATTGGGCAATTTTCATTAGCCCAAGCGGCGGATACTTGTTCTTGTAGCCGGGTTCGATGAGAAGAATTTTTTTTCCGGCCATAATTAGACCTTCCGTAGATTGACGAGAATTGTGTATGCCTCGGCGACGCCCGTTTGTCCTCCCAAGCCCTTCAACGGTCCCGCGTGACTCCAATCGAAGTCGCAAACAAAGTCAGACAAGACGGAGCGGAAATAATCTTGATCACAGGAAACAGCCTTGGATGAAGCTTCCGAATAAAGATCAGCGGCCAAGTCCATCAATGCGTAAACGCCGATTCCTTTTGTGAGGAAATGTTTTCGTGGGTTGTTCCACTGAACCTCCAACAACTCGGTGATTGCCGCCCAAAAATTGCGGATGACTCCATAGGCTCCGTCCGTCGATGTGCCGGGAGAGTTCAGAAAATTGGTTTTCCGCAAAAATAGCTTTACGGCCTTTTGCATCGTTCGCAGAGATGCCCGCCTCGTCAGACCGATTATTTTATCTCCGCCGCAATCGAGTTGCCTAAACCACGGTGAGTTTTCGTCGTCCTGTAACCGCATTGCGATATAAAGCTCCGGTTTTTGATTCGCGACATCCGTCAGCAACTTGGTTTCATGAAAATCCAAAAGGCTCGCGTTCAAGCCCTTGGCCTTTGAGTTGATGACACTGAATAAACCGATTTCATCTTTTAACGGCAAACCGATGAAAGTCATGAAGGCTAAAGGAATATCCAGATCAGCCAATGAGCCTAATCGGTGCTGGCAATCGACTTGAGAAAGAATGCGATTCTTTCCCGCCACAATTTTCAAACTCGCCCGCCCGGATTTGTCAGTTGTCACGCTCCACCATTGCTTTGCCTCTGGACGCAAATTAAAAGTCAGCGGGATGGTTGAACTGTCAGAGGTTCGAACATAACGGCGAAAATCCAAACTGTGTTTCTGATTGAATTTCCGCTGATAACCTTCGCCAGTATGCTCGTTCAACACGTCGGCGAAACTGACCGAATGAAGCAGATTTGCCGGAGCAAATCCCATGAAGACCTCGCGCCTCCCGCACATTCCTTTAATGCCTGGGATCTTGATCTCGGAAAGGTTCATGTTGATACTAGAAAAGTTCCAATTTGCATTGAACGAATGCAATTTATAAAGGTGTAGCTTAGGCTTTCAAGTTCGATTTGGAAAAAGCCGTTGGTTACCGCTTATTTGGTGGACAACTTGACCCTTTCTTGACGAATTCTTTAACGAAACTTGATTGTGGGCTGATAAAATAGTTGGCGTTTTCTGCGCCTGTTCGGGTCTCTGCCCAAGCTTCCATTACCTTGTCGGCTCATAAACACATAATGTATGTCGGCATTAGGATTGGGAGTTTTGGCGGGAACCATGAATTTTGAAGAAATTGGATACATCGGTAAACGGGAACATTGGGGCCATGAAGAAGCCTTTGGTATTCGGCACACGGATAGGAGGCAACACCTGTATGTGATTGGAAAAACCGGTTCCGGCAAGACAACGATGCTGCGGAACCTTATAATTCAAGATATCCACGCGGGACACGGCGTCGGCTTGATCGACCCTCACGGCGATCTTGCTCACGACATTCTCAACCAAATTCCTGCAAGAAGAACTGAGCACGTAGTGTATTTTGACCCCGCCGACCGCGACTTTCCAATCGGCATTAACCTGTTCGAGAATGTTCCCGAAGAAGCGCGTGCGGTCGTCGCTTCAGGTATCGTCGGAATCTTCAAAAGCATCTGGCGCGATTCATGGGGCCCTCGATTGGAATACATACTTTACGCCACGGTAGCGGCGCTCCTGGACTGCGAGAGCGTGAGTTTGTTGGGAGTTCCTTGAATGCTGTCCGATGCACAATACCGTCAATGGGTCATGCGGCAAATCAAGGACCCAATGGTCCGCGCATTCTGGGAGAATGAGTTTGATTCTTACGACAAGAAATTTGCACAAGAAGCGATTGCGCCGATTCAGAACAAAGTCGGTCAACTGGTGATGGCTCCGGCAATTCGCAATATCTTGGGACAGGTGCGGAGTAAAATCGACTTCCGCTTCATGATGGACAATCAGCGGATATTCATTGCGAATCTGTCCAAAGGACGTTTGGGTGAAGACAAAGCGAACCTCCTTGGTGCCGTGCTTGTTACGAAATTCCAACTGGCGGCGATGTCGCGTGCGACAATGCCAGAAACCGAACGTCGCGACTATTTCCTATTCGCCGACGAGTT
>CALJZV010000110.1 GCA_937983475.1 uncultured Verrucomicrobiales bacterium | reverse complement strand
CCCTGTTTCTCGCGCGCGATTTTGGTTTTTCCCACCTTGGCGTCGGCGATGATGGTCACGGTCTGGCCGGCGTGCGGAACGGGCTTGATTTTATCATCAAAAAAATGAACGCTCACACTGCGGTCCTTCTCAATAACCAGCTCGGCGTGGGGCGAGGTTTTTGCGAGGAGACGTCCCCCTTTGGGCGCGGTGAGGTGTTCGTGTTTGTGTTTCCCGGCGGCGACACCGGCAAACGTGAAGCCAAGGCACAGGGCGGCGGCGAGGGCGATGAGGTGGTTTGTTTTCATATTTTATTGCAGGTTGGATGCGGACAAGGGAGCGGGGTTGGAGCCGCCTTCACCCGAAGGCGGTTGCGCCGGCGTCCTGGCTGCGATTTTTGTTTTGCGTTCAATCCATTCGTAGAGGGTCGGCAGCAGCACGAGCGTCAGGAAAGTGGAGGACACGATGCCGCCGATGACAACGGTGGCGAGCGGGCGTTGGACCTCCGCGCCCGCGCCGGTGGCGATGGCCATGGGGACAAACCCCAGCGACGCCACGAGCGCGGTCATCAGCTTTGGCCGCAGACGAAGCAATGAGCCGTCCCACACCGCGGTGCGTAGATCGGCGCCCTGCTCGCGGAGCTGGTTGAAGAAGCTCACAATCATGAGGCCGTTGAGCACGGAGATGCCGGACAGCGCGATGAACCCGATGGCGGCGCTGATGCTGAACGGCAGATCGCGCATCCACAGCGCGAACACGCCGCCCGTCAAGGCCAGCGGCACGCAGACGAAGATCAGGGTGGCCTGCCGGAGGCTCTGGAAGCTCAGGAAAATCAGCATGAAAATGAGGCCCAAAGCGGCGGGTACCACCAGGGTCAGGCGGCGCTTGGCCTCGATGAGGTTTTCAAACTGGCCGCCGAACTCGATGTGATAGCCCTCGGGCAGAGTGATATTCTCGGCAAGCTTCTTCTGCGCCTCGAGGGCGAAGCTTTCCACATCCCTTCCGCGCAGGTTGACCATGATGGCCGCGCGGCGCTGGCCGGATTCCCGGGCGACCGCAGCGACCTGTTCGACAACGCGGAAATTGGCCACCTGTCCGAGTGTGAGCAATCCGCCATCATCCAAGCGCAGAGGCAGGCGTCTGAGTTCGTCCAGCCGGTCACGCAGGCGCTCATCGAGCCGCACGACGATGTCGAACCGGCGGTTGCCATCGATGAGCCTGCCGACCTCCTGCCCCGCCAGCGCCGCGTGGACAACGCTGTTCAGCTCGGCGGCGTGGATGTTGTATTTGCTCATGTCTTCGCGCCTGGGAACGATTTCCAGCAAGGGAGATTTGCCCAGGGCATCGAACTCCACCTCCGCCGCGCCGGGGATGGTTTCCAGAATCGCGCGCGCCTCGGTGGCGATTTTTTCGATAACGGCGAAGTCGTCCCCGAACACCTTCACGGCGATGTCGGCGCGGGTGCCCTCGAGAATCTCGTTGAAGCGCATCTCGATGGGCTGGCTGAAAAGGTGCGCCTCTCCGGGAACATGCGTGCCGAGCTCCTCGATCATCAGTTGGGCAAGTTCGTCCTTGGTGATGGTTCTGCCGTTCACCTTGCGCCATTGGTTCGGCGGGTTGAACATGATGTAGGTGTCGGCGACATTGACGCCCATCGGGTCGGTGGCCACCTCCGCGGTGCCGAGCCGGCTGAACGTGTAGGCCACCTCCGGAAACTTCTCCAGAAGAAGCTTCTCGCCGCGCTTCTGCATGTCCACACTGGCGTCAATGCCAATGCTCGTGGTACGGATCATGTGCGTGGCGAACGAGCCTTCGTCGAGTTGCGGGGCGAATTCCGCGCCAAGTTTGTTGAATGTCACCACAGCCAACGCGAACAGGGCGACCGCGCCGATTGTAACCACCCAGCGGAAGTTCAGGGAGAAACGCAGCACCGGGGCGTAAATGCGCTTGGAGATTTGCACCAGCCAGGCGTCCTTTTCCCGGATGCTGCCACCGAGCAAATAAGAGCACAGCGCGGGCATGAGCGTCAGGGCCAGCGCCAGCGCGCCAACCAGCGCGAAGATGACGGTGATGGCCATCGACTTGAACATTTTCCCCTCGATGCCGGTAAGCGCGAGGATGGGAAAATAGACCACCGTGATGATCATGACGCCGAAGAACATCGGGTTGGCCACCTCCTTGGCGCTGACCAGAACTTCATGGACGCGTTCGCTGGCGGTAAGCTGGCGTCCGAGCTTGCGCTGTTTCTCGGCCAGGTGACGGATGATGTTCTCCACCATCACCACCGCGCCGTCCACGATCAGGCCGAAATCAATCGCGCCCAGGCTCATCAAGTTCCCGGAAACCCCGGCCTGCACCATGCCCGTCATGGCGAAGAGCATGGACAGCGGAATCGCGAGGGAAACAATCACCGCGGCCCGCCAGTTGCCCAGGAGCCACAGCAGGCTGACGACGACCAAAATGGCGCCCTCAAACAGGTTGCTCTTCACCGTGGCAATGGTGCGGTCCACCAGGTCGGTGCGGTCGTACACGGGAATGATCTGAACGCCCTCAGGCAGTTTGCCCTGGATCTCCTGGAGTTTTTCGGCCACGCGACGGGCGACAATCCGGCTGTTCTCACCGGCGAGCATCAACGCGGCTCCCAGCACTGTCTCCTCGCCGTTGTAGGTGGACGCACCCGTGCGGACGGCCTTGCCGACCACCACTTCGGTCACGTCCTTGACGCGCAACGGCGTGGGCCTGGAGCCGAATTTGAGCGGCAACAGTTCGATGTCCTCGATGGTTTGCACCCGGCCCGCCGCGCGAATCGCCACCTGCTCCCCGCCGAGTTGGAGGACGCTGCCGCCCGCGTTCTCGACGTTCTCGCCGACCGAATCGGCAATGTCGCTGAACGACATGCCGACGCTCTTGAGCTTGTCCGGGTTCGGCTGGATGACGATTTGCTTTTCGTAGCCGCCGCTGGAGTTGACCTCCGCCAGACCGGGCGTGGAGCGCAGTCGCGGCTTGATGACGAAATCGTGGAGGAGCTTGAGTTCCATCAATTGCACCTCGCGGGTGGGTGGCTTGTTCGGGGCGTCCGCCGCGTAATCCACCACGTAATAGAAGATTTCTCCCAGCCCGGTGGAAATGGGCGCCAGCTTCGGGGTCAGGCCCGCGGGCAGATCATCCACGACATTTTGCAGGCGCTCGCTGACCAACTGGCGCGAACGGTAAATGTCCGTGCCGTCCTCGAACACCAGCGTGACCTGCGACAGCCCAAACTTGGACAGCGAGCGCAGTTCGCTCAGACCGGGGATTCCCGCCATTTCATTCTCGATGGGAAAGGTGACGAGGTTTTCAATTTCCTCAGGGGCGAGCGCGGGCACCTGGGTGTTGATCTGCACCTGGACGTTGGTGATGTCCGGCACGGCGTCGATGGACAGCCGCAGCGCCGACCACACGCCGACGGCGATCAGGACAAGCGTGGCGACCAGTACAAACGCGCGCTGGCGGACGGAAAAATCAAGAACTCGGTGAAGCATAATCAGTGACAGTGTCCTCCGCCCTTGGTGGCGCGCAGTTCAATGAGCCAGAGCGTTTCCACGGCGTTGGTGACGACCTGATCACCTGCGAGCACGCCGTCCTTGATTTCCACAAGGTTGCCGGACTCGCCGCCGGTTTCCACCGGGACTCGCAAATACGCGTCGCCATTGATCGCGTAAACGAACGTGCCCTCCGCCGTGCGCAACACCGCGCTGCGGGGCACGGCCATCACCGGCTCGGAGCGCTCCATTGAGATAATTCCTTTGAGAAACTCCCCATCCTTGTAATCCGCCCCGGCGTGGGTGATGCCGACGACGACCTCGGTTTCATTGATCGCCAGCGCCCTGTGAACCTGCAACACAATGCCCTCAAGAGTTTCACCGCTCCTGTCCTGAAGCGTCACGGGCATCCCGGCCCTGATCGGAGCCGCATCTGGATGCGGCAGCAGGGCCGACCCCTTCACATCGCACCCGGAGTGGTCTTCCTCCTGAGCGGTGCTGGGCCGGTGAATTTCGCCAAAGATCTGGACGTTCAGGCGAAGTTCCATCGGCAAAGGCAGCTCCTCGACATCCGTGACGCCGACCCGGAGTATCTCGCGTGTCTCATCGGTGAGCATGACACCCTTGGCGGCTTTGAACGAGGCCCCCGACGGCGACTCCGCGCCATGTCCATGCCCATGACCGGCATGTGGCTGTTTGCCGTGTTGATGGCTGTCGTCTCCGTGATGATGGGGGTCGCAACCGGTCCAGGCCGGAAGCGCGATCGCCACGGCGAAACACAAGACGGCAAGTTGAGGCAAATGCATGGTCAATCCTTGCGGGTGGTGGCCTGGACAAGCGGGTCGCTCATGCCGGCCAGTAATTCCAGTTGGCTTGCGGCATCCAACGCCTCCTTCTGGGTGTCCAGCAGCCCCTCAACCGCCTCCAGATATTGCTTTTGTAGTTCGACGTAGGTGGAAATGGGAACCGCGCCAAGACGGTAATGACGGTCTGCCACCTCCGCGGCCTCCCTGAAATGCCGCGCCGAATCCGGTCGCCACATGGCCATCTCTTCCCGTTTGGTTTCGTACACCTGCGCGGCCTCGGCGACCTTGCGCTCGACATCCCGTTGGGCCGCCAGCAAAGAGGTTTCGGCCTGCAACTGGCGGGCCTTGGCCGCTTCGATGCTCGATTTGTTGCGGTTCCACAGCGGCAGGGGCAGCGAAATCCCCACGCCGATGACCCGTTCACGGTCGCCTGCGCGCTCCTCTGAAACGGAGGGGCCGACAGAGAACGCCGGGTAGCGCTCGTTCTTCGCCAGGTCAATGCGAAAGCCCTGTTGCGCCAGTTCCACCGCACGCAGCCGCAGCTCGAAATTGTTCGTGCGGGCCAGCGCCAGCAGCGCTTCCCTGTCCATGAGCGGAGGGAAATCAATTTTTACAGGCGCGATCAAAACTCGGATGCCGGGGGCGCCGCCTAGAAGATGGTTCAGCTCAATTTCGGCGGAGTGCACGGCGAGCGTGGCGTGGCTGGCCTTGCGCTGCATGTTCAACTCAGTGGCCTCGATGACGCGGGTTTCAAGCAATGGCGTGAGGCCCGCCGGATCGCGCTGCACGAGCACTTCCCGCAAAGCCTTGAACCGCTCGGCGACTTCACTGGCGGCAGCGGCTCTCTCCTGGGCGACGAATAATCCATAGGCCAGCGAACGCACGCGCCCTGCGAGGGCTGCGCGAAAGCGTTCCAATCCGAGTCGAGCCAACTCGACATCCCGATTGGCGATGGCTTTGCGCAAACCAAGGCGCCCCGGCCACTCAAACGGCTGCATCACGGACACCGACCAGGCCACGCCTTCGGCGGACAGGCCGGAGTCCCGCGCGCTTTTGCGCCCGAGGCCGGCGTTGAGCTCGGGGTTGGCCCACAGGCCCGCAGTTTTTTCACCGGCCTGCGCGGCCTGGATCTCGGCGGTGTAGAACCCCAGCACGGGATTGTTTTCCAAGGCCTCGGCGACGAGGGACTCCACCGTCACCTCGGTGGACGCCCGGGACGGGCGATGTTCATTTTCGCTGGCCGCTTCTTGTGGGAAAACTCCCCACAATACCAGGCTCACACAAACGGACTTCACGGCACTATGCTTCATAAAAAATATACGGGTACGGTACGGGACGTTGGAAACAGGGGCAGGGAACTGCCTTGAAAGGGATTTCCGTCTCCTAAGAAAGAGAGGAATTACTTACGAATCGAAGGAGGGGGCGCGAGTCGGCAGGGAGGTGCGGGCAATGAAGAGAGGAAGACTCAACGCTTCCGGCGGCCAGGAATGGACTTTGCCGGGCGCGGCCAAATGAAACCCGTCAACACGGGCCTCATGCAGAACGACAATGGAAATGTAAGCCGGCAACTGTAGCAGCGGGTGCTTGTCCTGAACCTTGTAGGCGGCAGTTTCGATCAGCGAGCATCCATCCTTGCAGGAGTGGTTTGTTTCCGTGGCGGAGGACTCGTGGGAGCAGCATTCATCCAACGGCATGAAGCCCGCCGTTTCCAGGCTGCAGTGGGAGGTGACGGGCATCCAAAGCACCATCAGCAGCACCGCCGCAAATTGATGAACCAGACTCACGACCCATTTAGTATCCGCTTGAACCCAACCATTCAAGGCTGTGATGGAAAAAAGACGGCCCGGCACAGGGGTGCCGGGCCGCTTGTCTGTGAGGTCGTTTCGC
>CALJZV010000109.1 GCA_937983475.1 uncultured Verrucomicrobiales bacterium | reverse complement strand
ACCTCCGTTTGCCGCGTGGTGCTTAATCTGCACGAAACCATCACCCGTTATTGAACTGCCATGAAATCACCCTTCGATTCACCGGACTTTCAACTCAACGTCAACCGCCGCACGTTTCTCGGGCAGGCAGCCTACGGCCTGGGCGGCATCGCGCTGGCATCGCTTTTGAATCCTCTCCTTGGCGGCAGCGCGCAGGCGGCGGCTGCCGTGGAAAAATGGAAGGGCGTTATCCGCAAACCGCATTATCCGGTTCGCGCCAAGCGCGTCATTCACCTCTGCATGGCAGGCGGGCCGTCGCACCTGGAAAGCTTCGACTACAAGCCGAAGCTGAAGGAACTCGACGGCAAACCGTTTCCCGAGTCGTTCACCAAGGGACAGCAGCTCGCGCAGTTGCAGGGCGCCCAACTCAAGGCGCTGGGACCGATCTGCGAGTTCAAAAAGTGGGGAGAATCCGGCCAGGAAATTTCCACCCTGTTGCCGCACATTGGCGAGATCGCCGACGACATTTGCGTTGTCCGGTCGCTGCACACCGAGCAGATCAACCACGACCCGGCCCATGCCTTCATGAACGCGGGCTCCATCATCAAGGGCCGCCCGAGCATGGGCTCGTGGCTGCTTTACGGCCTGGGCGCGGAAACCGACAATCTTCCCGGGTTCGTCGTCCTGACGTCGCAGGGCAAAACCGGACAGCAACCCATTTCCGCGCGGCAATGGTCTGCGGGCTTCCTGCCGAGCAAGTTTCAGGGAATTCAGTTTCAGTCCAAGGGCGAAGCGGTGCATTACGTCGGCAATCCCGACGGCGTCTGCCAGAGCACGCAGCGCCAGGTCGTCGAGGAGATCAACCGACTCAACGGCATTCTGGCCGAGGAGCGCCTGGACCCGGAGATTCAAACCCGCATCAGCCAGTATGAAATGGCCTTCCGCATGCAGACAGCGGTGCCGGAGTTGACCGATTTTGCCAGCGAGCCCCAGAACATTCTCGACCTGTATGGGGTGAAGGAACCGGGCGACGGCAGCTATGCGTCCAACTGCCTTCTGGCGCGCCGACTGGCAGAGCGCGGCGTGCGGTTCATCCAGCTTTACCACCGCGCGTGGGACCATCACGGCGACATCCGGGGAGGTTTCAAGAACGCGGCTTTGGACGTGGATCAGGCCAGCGCCGCTCTGGTGAAAGATTTGAAGCAGCGCGGCATGCTCGACGACACGCTCATCATCTGGGGCGGCGAATTCGGGCGCACGCCGATGGGCCAGGGATCCGGGCGCGACCATCACATCCTGGCATTCTCCATCTGGATGGCTGGCGGCGGCGTCAAGGGCGGGCTGACCTGGGGCAACACCGACGAGCTGGGATACCGTTATGTGGCCGACAAGGAAGCGATGCACGTCCACGACCTGCACGCGACGATGCTGTATTTGTGCGGCATTGACCACAAGCGGCTGACCTACCGTTTTCAGGGGCGCGACTTCCGCCTGACCGACGTTCACGGCAAAGTGGCCAAGGCGATTGTGGCTTGATAGGCGATTCCAAGGGGGGTTAATGCGCGCATGCGATTACTGCGGACGTCAGAATGATGATACGCTTCCACATTGTTTGGGCTGTGGAACGGAATTGCCCCAACCCCCTGTTGCCGAACTGCCGCCAACCCTACCCACGCCCAAGCTGATTAATGTCGCGACCATAGAGTCCACGTTTTCACTGAATCAAGGTTTCCACCTGCCCGATTGGGGATCCGTTCAGGCTTGGATTGACTCTCACATTAGCCTGGAACAACAAGAAGAAGCGTGGAATGAAGCGGCGCTGCTTTGGCTCAGTCGATTGCGCGATGACTTGGGCGGCGCTTATTATGTTCATCCTGCGAGCCAAATCCTGTTGCTTTCAGATCGTCCACTGGAAGAAGCGCGCTGGCTTTCTGACTTCGCGGGACGGGCCGCCATCACAATCAAGAAACACCTCGGGGATACGGCTTGGAATGGCGCATTGGGCAAGGACATTGTCTTGGCATTTTCCAATGACGATGACTATTACAGTTATGTCTCCTGTTACACACCCGACGGCGAACAGACCGCCAGCGGCGGCGTGTGCATTCATTCCGGTTACACCCATATTGCCATCCCATGGCGCGACGAACTGGACGCGGCCAACGCCATAGTCCATGAACTTACCCATGATTGCCTGGCGCACCTGCCCTTGCCGCTCTGGTTGAACGAGGGCGTGGCCGTCACTCTCCAGAAAATAATTGCGCCTCCGCAACGCTCGCTGGGGCAGAACGAGCAGGACATCGTATTTGCCTCACTGATTAATTGGCAGCCGCCGATCATGTGGGACGATCTGGCTGAACGGCATTTCGCGTTCTGGAACGAGAAAACCATCCAATCGTTCTGGGCTGGCACTTCATTTTTTCAACCGGGCGAGGCGAGTGAACTCAGCTACAGCCTGGCAGAAGTGATTTTAAAATTGCTGACCGAGAAAACGGATCGGCAAACCTTTCATGCCTTTCTCGAATCGGCTCAACCAACCGATGCTGGACAGTCTGCCGCGCGGCAAATTCTTGGAATGGATCTGGGAGAGATAGCCCAAACCTTTCTCGGAGACGGCCATTGGCAACCTGATCCGAATGCAATAGCCAAACATCTGGGTAGCTGAAGCCTGGAATAATATGAATAAATGGGTTTTCGCTTTTCTACGTTCACGGCAAAGTGGCCAAGGGGATTGTGGTATGAAGCAGTTGTGGGTGTTGCCAACTATTGGCTGGA
>CALJZV010000108.1 GCA_937983475.1 uncultured Verrucomicrobiales bacterium | reverse complement strand
CTTCCAGCACGGCGTTGGTGCCGAGGAAGGAGCCGAGGCCGACGTTGAAGTCCTGCAGAAGCACGCCATTCCACTTAATGAGCGCGCCACTGTCCGGATGGTTGAACATGCCCTTGATGATGCCGCTCTTGGTTGTGAGTCCTGCCTTGAAGTTGTTTGTCAGCGGCTTGGGCGCGGACAGTTTGCTGGAGGTCATCAACAATTCGGCGTTGAACGGCGCGGACAAGGCGCCTTCGCTCACGGTGGCGAGGCCGTTGGTGAAGGCCACCAGGTTGGTGGCGCTGACCAACCCCAGCCAGCGGGAGCCGATGACATCGGATTGGTTGGTGAACCCGGCAGTCCATGTGCTGTTGGTCCAGCGGGTCTTGATCCAGCTCACCGAGCCTTGCGGCGCGAGGTTTGTGGTGCCGGCATCGGTGTTGGCCGCGAAGGTGATCCAGCCCATGAGCGAACCCTGGTGTTCCTTGTTGATTTTGACAACAGGGCCGTTGGTCACCACCTGATCCTTGGTCACATACAGGGGGACATACAATGGCCAGTGGCCATTCTTGGACACGCCTGTGAGGGACTGCTTAATCGCGTGGTTGTCGGACAACAAACCGGCCATGGTGATTTTGCCCAGGCTGTCCACCAGAACGGTTGCGGTGCCCGGCGCGGCGGGACCATCGGCGTTGTTCGCAAAGCCCGGGATGGCCAGCGTGTAGGCGTTGGTGAAGGCGGTCGCGGGCGAATCGAGCTTCCAGACCGCACGGTCGGCAAGAATGTCCGCGGTCCACCCGGCAACGGCGTCAGAGAGCGTGCCGGTCACAGTGTCGGTGCCGCCGGCGAAATCCAGGGCGAGCAACAGGTTGAGGCTGCGCTTGCCCTGCTTGGAGCGGAGAACGACCTTGTCGGTTGTGCCGTCAATGCGCCATTTGCCGCTGAAGGAAACGGCGTCGCCGTCCAGCAGCAACTTGCCGCTGTAGCCGAACTTGGAGGTGACTTTCATCGAAATAAAGCCCGCCGTTTCATGCGTCACGCCGGCCGATTCATGGAACAGGCCGTTGTAGATGCCTTCGTATCGTGAGAAGGGATTGGTGATGAAGTTGGCGTTGATCACCATGTTCGACTCCATCGTGAAGGAGTACACCAGGCCTTCGTTCTGGAGCACTTGCGCGGTCGGGTTGGGTTGGCGGGTCCAGTTTGTGAAGATGTAGCCGGTGTTGAAGTTCTGGAAAGCCGTCAGCTTGTAGGTGCGCCCCACGATGAGCGTGGCGCCGTTGGCGGGGGTGCCGATGTAACTGAATGAAGGCAACACAGCGCCGGTGCCATTGACTTGAAGGGTGAGTTTGCTGGGCACGTGGTAATAGAACTTGACCGTGGCCGGGAGCGATTCATTGCCGCTGAAGTCAATGGACTTGACGACCAGCGTGTTGGTTCCGGGAACCACGGTGATGCTGGATTCCCAGGTGACCCACGCCCCGCTTTCGTTCACGGCCGCCGAGGTGAAGGAACTGCCGTTGATGGACAGCAACACCCGTTCAACCCGGGCATCGTCCTTTGCCGTTCCCTTGACTGCCATGGTGTAGTTGTGCACAAACGGGTCGGTGTAAACTTCGTCGTTTCTGGGCAAGAGCACCATGGTTTCAGGGGGCCTGATGTCCGCCGCGACGGACAAGTGGGCGTTCAAGCTTGTGACAGAGTATGCCGAGTTGGTCACAACAACCGAATACGGTCCGGCGTCAGCGAGCGTTACGATGTTGATGGCATGCGAGGTCGCGTTGGCTGCGGTGATATTTCCTCCCCCTTTTCTCCACTGGAATCCCAGATTGCTGCCGTTTGCTGTCACGCTGAAGGTGGCGCTTTGCCCGACGGTCCTGTTCAATCCCAGCGGCTGCTTTGTAATGACGATGGTTGAATCCACCAAAAGCACGGCAGGAGCGCTGGTGATGGCTCCAAAAGGACTGGTGACAACCACCGTGTAATGCCCCGCGTCCCCGGGCTGAACATGGCTGAGCGAGAGGCTTGACCGAGTGGCTCCACTGAGGTCCGCGCCGTTCCGTTTCCACTGGTAGGAGAGCGCCGTGCCAATGGCCCCCACCGCGAAGGTGACTTCGCCTCCCAATGCCACGATCCGATCCGTGGGTTGAGAAGTGATCAGGGGCTCGGCAACCGACAAGGTCGCCACGTCGCTGATGATGAAGCCGGCATTGTTGTTGATTTTGACGGTGTAATTGCCGGCGTGTCCGCCAAACACGTTGCTGAGGGAAAGCCATGCATTGGTCGCGCCACTGATGGGCAATCCATCCTTGCTCCATTGGTAGCTCAGCAGCCCACTTCCAAATGCAGCAACAAGGAAAGCAGCGTTGCCGCCCGCATTGACCGCAACGCCGGCCGGTTGCGCGGTAATGATCGGGTCACGCACTGTCAATGTGGCCCCAAAGCTGACGGTGGAACTGAATGGATTGCTGATGAAAACAGAGTAAGTGCCGGCATCCTCAGCCATCACGTTCTGGATGGTCAGGCTGGCGGTCGTCGCACCGGAAATTTTGCCTGTGTTGACAACCGGCTGACCATTTCGTCTCCACTCAAACACCGGCTCAAGGCCGGAATAACCGACGGTGAAAACAGCGATCTCGCCCGCGTTGCGCGTGATGCTCTGGGGCTGCTCGGCGATGGCAACGGCGTTGTATATGGCGGCCGTGGTCATCAAACTGGAATATGCGATGTAATTGCCTGAATGCGGCCCACTCAGTGAAATGCCGCTGACTGTCACGATTTTATCTTTGCCAGGATTGATGTCTGCGAAGGAAGCATTCGTAAAGTTCACGGTCAATTCATCCCCCGGCAGACGATCATCGGAAAATGTGACTGTAGCATTGGCATTACCATCGTAGAGCTTGTTCTGCGCTGTTACTGTGACACTCAAAGGACGTATGGTTACATCAGCAGCAGCATAGGATGCATCGCCAAGAATGTAATTGCCCGCGTCGGCTCCGGTGAGGCCCAGGCCGCTGATCGTCACGGTCCTGCCGCTGCCCGCGCTGGCGCTGTCGAACGCGCCCACCGCGCTGCCGGTGCTCAGGCTCACCTGGTCCCCGCCCACCACGCCCACCAGCATCGCGCCGCCCAGGCTCAATGTGGCGCTGGCGTTGCCGTCATACACCTTGCTGTTCGCCGCAACGCCCGAAAGGGTCAATGCCTTCGCCGTGATGTTCGCGGTCGCCGTTGCCGTCGCGCTGACACTGTAGTTGAACGAATCCCGCCCACTGATGGCGATGCCGTCAACCTGCACCGTTTTGCCATTGCCCGCATGCTTGTCGGTAAAACCTGCCCCGACGTAATTGATTACTAACTCATCCCCCGGCAACCGGTCATCCGACAAGGTCACCTCCGCGCGGGTCGAGCCATCGTAAACCCGGCTCACGGCCGTCGCGCTGACCGTCAGGGTGCGCACCGAGATATCTGCGGTGGCCGTTGCCGTCGCATTGAGCGCATAATTGCCCGCGTCGGCTCCGGTGAGGCCCAGGC
>CALJZV010000107.1 GCA_937983475.1 uncultured Verrucomicrobiales bacterium | reverse complement strand
TGGAATCTGGCGCGGGCCTCGGCGGGCTGTCCCAGGCTTTGGAGCGCGCATTCGTTGTTGGAACGCGTCACGGGACTCGCGGGCCTGAGCCGGACGGCCTTTTGGTAATGAAAAAGCGCTTCCTCAAGGTCGCCTTTCTGCTGAAGCGTGACGGCCAGATTGCCATGCGCATCGGCGTAGTCGGGCTTCAGTTCAATCGCCTTCCGGTAAAATGTGGCGGCTTCCTCGAAGCGGCCTTCGGCGACATGAAGGTTCCCCAAATTGTTCAGTGCCTCCACGCTCGCCGGCTCGATTTCAAGCGCGCGCCGCGCATGGGTGGCGGCTTCCTCCAGGCGACCCATGCGGTGCAGCAGAATGGACAGGTTGTTGTGCGCCGAGGCGTGGCGGGGATTGCTGTTGATCGCGGCCAGATAGGCCAGCCGCGCTTCCTCGGGCTGGTTTAATTTTTCGTAAGCCAACGCCAGGTTGTATTGCGCCTTGGCGTAATCGGGCTTGAGGCGGATCGCTTCACGAAACCATTGCGCCGCGTCGGCGAACCGCTCCAGCGAGAGGTAGGCGTTGGCCAGGTTGTAGCATGTTTCGTGGGAATCCGGATTGAGCCTCAGTGCTTCGTGAAATGCCTTCACGGCTGCCTCAAATTGATCGAGCTCAACGTAAATGTGCGCCAGATGCCGGTGCGCGGCCCAGGTCGTAGGATTCTTCTCCAACGTGTCGCGCCAGAGCCTCTCGGGATTGCCAAACAGCCGGTTTTGGTTCCAGGAAAGAACTGCCAGGGGAATTGCCAGCGCGGCGACGGCAACTTGCCGGGCGCGGCCATTTTGAATGAATTGAAACAAGGCCGCGGACACGAGGGCCGTGACGCCGATGATGGAGAGATACGCCCAGTGGTCGGCGACCCGCGAGTAACTGAGGTAATACATGTCCACAAATCCCAAAACCGGCAGCAGCATCAGCGTGAAATAACCCAGCCCCAGCGCGGCGTGCTTTCCCCAGGAATGGCGAAACTTCCAGCACGCGGCAGCGCCAACCAGCAGGAGAAAAACCGGGAGCCAACCCATCAGTGAAATATCCGGCGTCCATTTCGGATAAATCATGCTGAGGTTCGCGGGCCAGAATGTTTTGGCCAAATAAAACCAGACCGCGCGCCCGGCGGCGGTTGTCTTTTCAAGAAATGAAAACGTGTCGGCAGCCTGGCCGCCGCTGCTTTGATGGTGCTGAAACCAGATTGTTACCAGGCCGAAAACCAGCGCCAGGGCGAAAAACGGGGCGGTCTTCAGGAAATCCATTTTGGCCAGGCTGCCGCGCTGCCAGAGGGCGATGCCCAGCAGAACCAACGGCAGCATGGCGACGGAGGTTTTGCTCAGGAGCGCCAGCAGAAACGCCGCCAGCGCCAGTACATACCAGTGCGCGGGCCGCAGACGCCTGGAAGCCGTGGTTATATTTTCCTCGGAGCGCAAGTAGAACAAAAGCGTCAGCGTGAAAAACACCAGCGACAGCGTGTTTTTGCGCTCGGCAATCCAGGCCACCGATGCCACCGAGAGCGGATGCACCGCAAAGAGAAGCGCCGCGACCCACGCGCCTGGAACGGTCAGCCTTCGCAGCACCCGCCAGAGCAAAATCGCCCCGATTGCGTGAAGCAGGATATTGGTCACCCGGTAACCGGTGGGATTCTGTCCCCACAGCCGCCACTCAATCCAGAAGCTCGTCGCGGTGAGCGGGAAATAATCGGGCTGGTCGGCGCTGAACCATATTTTCTGCAAACCTTCGGGAGACTGCACCAGCCGGTTTCCCGTGAGCAGCACGTCGTCATCCCAGATGAATCCGCCGGGCAACGACGGCCAATAAACCAGCAACGTCGCGGCGACAATCGCGACCGCGGCCAGCAACGACCGCCAGAGGCATTTAATTGAATCCAAGTTCCCCGAAACGGTGCTGTGAGAGGCGCGTTTCTGCTCGGGACGTTGCTTTGTTTCTCGGGCCTTTTGCAAAATGAAGTGATGGGAAAATAAACGGCGCGGTCGTGGATGTCATCTTTTCAGATGCTGGCGAAGAAAGTGGCCAGTGTGGGAACGGCGATGGGCCGCAATCTGCTCGGGCGTGCCCTCGGCGACGACGCGTCCGCCGCCGCTGCCGCCCTCCGGGCCAAGGTCAATGACCCAGTCCGCCTCGGCCACCAAATCGAGGTTGTGCTCGATGACGATGACCGTGTGGCCCGCATCCACCAGGCGCTGGATGACCTCGACCAGTTTTTTCACGTCGGCCATGTGCAGTCCGATGGTCGGTTCTTCCAGAATAAACAACGATCCATTTTTCGCGGCTGTTGTTTGCGAGGTCGTTTTCGAAAACAACTCCGGGTTCGGAATTCTTGAAAGCGTCTGCAACCCGCTCAGCAAATGGGTGACCAGCTTGAGGCGTTGCGCCTCGCCGCCACTGAGCGTGGGGCTGGGTTGGCCGAGCTTGAGATAGTCCAGGCCGGTGTCGCAAAGCGCCCGCAGAGGACGTTGGATGCGCGGTATCGCGGCGAAAAATTCCAGCGCCTCGCCAATGCTCAGGTCCAGCATGTCGGCGACATTTTTCTCATGGAATCGGATGTCAAGTGTCTCGGGATCAAACCGGCTTCCGTGGCAGGATTCACAGCGGACAAACGCCGGCGGCAGAAAGCTCATGGCCAGTTTGATCTGGCCGGCGCCTTCGCACTCCGGGCATCGCCCTCCCGCGCTGTTGAAGGAAAACCGGCCTGGTCCGTAGCCCCGAAGTCTTGCCTCAGGGACCTGCGACAGCAGCTTGCGAATTTCGTCAAAAACGCCGACGTAGGTGGCCGGAACCGACCGGGGCGTCCTGCCAATGGGCGATTGATCCACTTCATGGAGCGACTTGAAGGACTCGGCGCCTTCGATCTTCAGGCCGTTGAAAACGGCCTTGCGCGACTTCAGCGCCACTTGCATCGCTGGCATCAGGCAGTGCCGGATGAGTGTGCTTTTGCCGGAGCCGCTGACGCCGGTGACTGCGATGAAGCGGTTAAGCGGAAAGCGCGCCGAGAGATTGTTTAAATTATGCAACGTGGCGCCACTCAAAGTAAGGGCGGCACTGGAGCACTTCACGGGGCGACGCTCTCCGCGCATGGGAAACTTTTTTATTTCCTTTAAACATTGGCCGGTGATCGAGGCCGCGTTGCGCTGAAGCTCCTTTAACGTGCCGGTGGCCACAACCCTGCCGCCATGAATGCCGGCGCCGGGCCCCAGGTCAATGATATGGTCGGCGCAGCGCATGGTGTCCTCGTCGTGCTCGACCACGACGATGGAATTGCCCCGGGATTGAAGCAGTTTCAGGGCGCGGAGCAGAATGGCGTTGTCGCGGGCGTGCAGGCCGATGGTGGGTTCGTCGAGAATATACAGCACACCCGTGAGCGTGGAGCCGAGTTGCGCTGCCAGGCGGATGCGTTGGGCTTCGCCGCCTGAAAGCGTTGTGGCCGCACGGTCAAGCTGGAGGTAACCCAGCCCGACGGTTTGCAGAAAATGAAGCCGCTCACGGATTTCCGGCAAAATGTCCCGGGCCACCAGGGCGTCGCGCCCGTGAAACTTCATCGAGGTGAAAAGCTTGAGCGCCGCATCCACGGCCGCGTTGCGAAGTTCTGCAATGGTCGGTTGGTTTCTGGAGGAGCCAGCCGCCAGGCGCACCGCTCGCGCCAGCGGGTTGATCCTCGCGCCGCCACAATCGGGGCAGGGTTCGCGGCTGCCTTCGCGCCATTCAAACCACGATTCCTCAATGGCCTCGGCCCGCGCGCCGCGGTCGGTGTCGGGCATGTCGAACAATTCCCCGAAGCCGCGGCAGGTGGGGCACCAGCCTTGCGGCGAATTATAACTGAAGTTTTTCGGGTCCAGTTGGGCAAAGGACTCCCCGCATTGGGAGCAGGCGCGGTGGGTGGAGAAGACCGACACCTTGCGGTGATTGTCGAGCGTCATGAGCGTGCCGCCGCCCAGGCGCAACGCCTCGTCAATAAGTTCGCGCGAGACGGTCCGGCTTTCGAGAACGCCCAAAACAATTTCCACGTCGTGCTCGCGAAAGCGGTCCAGGCGCAGCGGTTTGTCTGTGCGGTATATTTTGCCGTCGGCGCGGACCTCGGCGTAGCCATGGCGGGAGGCCCATTCGCCGACATCGGTGTGAAAGCCCTTGCGGTTGCGGACCACCGGCGCCAGCAGCAGCAGATCGCCTTTGTGGCGAATTTCCGACTGGAGTTTCTGAATGATTTGATCGCGGGTTTGCGAGGCAACGGGCACCTGGCATTTGGGGCAGAATTGCGTCCCGAGCCGGGCGTAGAGCAGTCGCAGAAAATGGTAGATTTCGGTGACGGTGGCCACGGTGCTTTTGCCGCCGCCTCTCGAATTGCGCTGCTCAATGCTGACGGTGGGGGGAATGCCGGTGATCAGGTCCACGTCCGGGCGTGACAGTTGCTCGACAAACTGCCGGGCATAAACATTCATGGCGTCCAGAAAACGCCGCTGGCCTTCGGCAAACAAGAGGTCAAAGGCAAGCGTGCTTTTGCCCGAACCGCTCACGCCGGTGATGACCACGAACTGATTGCGCGGGATTTGCAGCGAGACATTTTTGAGGTTGTGCTCGCGCGCGCCATGAATGCAAATGGCGCCCTCGGTTTCAGCCGGAGCGCCATTGTAAGGATCCTGAAACACACCAGACTTCTCCCACGACTTGCGTGGACCAGCCACAGTCGCGTTCCAGGACAGAAATACTAGATCCTGCCCATCCGCACGAGAATGATAA
>CALJZV010000106.1 GCA_937983475.1 uncultured Verrucomicrobiales bacterium | reverse complement strand
AAGGCGCAGGTCGCCTTGAAGGAAACTTTGGCGCAACCGCCGCTGGAAAAAAAACCGAAGGAACCCGCGGCCCTGCCGTCATTCCTCAAGGAGGCCGATCTGGAAAGCGTGGTCATAGAGCCGGGCACGGTGGGAGCCGGAAAATTGATCCGCGAACTGCAACTGCGCACCAATACCGGCGCGAACATCATCGCCATCGAGCGCAACGGCGACAATCACGTCAACCCCGGCCCCGACGAGGAGTTGCAGGCTGGAGACCACGTGTTGCTGTTGGGAACATCCGCCCAACTGGCCGCCGCCAAGGCGTTTCTCGGCCAGGCTCAACTCCCATAGGAACACTCGGCCAGCGGCATCCGGTCAGAGATGACCGGCTTCGGGCGCCTGATGCCGGCCATTATCGGGTTGAGGCCGGAGCCCATGCCGGGCCGGGTTTTGCCGGGCTGGCGGCTGGCTTGCGGGCCAAAGCCGAGCGTTTGGCCTCTTCGGCTCGGTTTTGTTCATCCAAAAGGTCATACTCCCTTTCCAACAGGGTTAAGATAAAAAAGAGGATGAAAAACACCGCTCCCAGGGGCCGACCCATGTACCAGAACGTGGATTCGCCACCGTCGCTGAACCCGATGGCAAATGCCACCAGTGACACAGTCAGAAGAATGGTTTTAATTCGCATAGGCTTCAGTTCGATTGCTGCATGGGGAGGCTTCCCTCGCAGCCAAAACCATCGTTTCCGATATTCAAGCCGGGGGCTTTGCCGAATTTGCCGGAAGCGCATCCGATTTTGCGCTGGTCGAGGTTGTTTTCATTTTCCCAAAAGATTTTGCCAACACCCCGCCGGGCACGTATAAACACGCCCACCATGACGCCAGCACAACGCGCCGCCAGCAAATCCAAGCCGTCCGCGGAATCCTCCGCCCCATCCGCGCCCCGCACTTTCAAAAAACTGCTCGCTGCCAATCGCAGCGAAATCGCCATCCGCATCTTTCGCGCGGCCACCGAATTGGGCCTGCGCACCGTCGCCGTTTACGCCCAGGAGGACCGCCTGTCCATTCACCGGTTCAAGGCCGACGAGGCCTACATTGTGGGCGAAGGCAAGGGCCCCGTTGGCGCGTATCTCGACATTGAGGGCATCGTCACGCTGGCCAAGGAAAAGGGCGTGGACATGATTCACCCAGGCTATGGATTCCTTTCCGAGAATGCCCACTTTGCGCGCGCCTGCGAGCGCGCCGGCATCACGTTCGTCGGGCCACGGGTCGAATTGCTGGAAATGATGGGCGATAAAACCGCCGCGCGCGCCCTGGCCCAGAAAATCGGCGTACCGACACTCCCCGGAACCGAGGAACCGGTCGAGGATCGCGACAAGGCGCTCAAGATCGCGCAGCAAATTGGCTTCCCGCTGATTATCAAGGCCGCTTCCGGCGGCGGCGGGCGCGGCATGCGCGTGGTCACCAAGGCCAGCGACCTTTCCAATCTGCTCGACGAGGCGCAGAACGAGGCCGGGCGTGCCTTCGGCAATCCGGCGGTGTTTCTGGAAAAATATATCCCGCGCGCCAAGCACATCGAGGTGCAGATCCTGGGCGACCGCCACGGCAACGTGCTGCATCTGCACGAGCGCGACTGCTCGGTGCAGCGGCGCCACCAGAAAATCATCGAGATCGCCCCGTCGGTCGGCGTGGACGACAGCGTGCGCGAGGAGATGTGCGAGGCGGCCGTTCGCATGGCCCAGTCGGTCAATTACGACAACGCGGGCACCATTGAGTTTCTTTACGACCTGGACAGCCGCGCCTGGTATTTCATCGAAATGAACCCGCGCATTCAGGTCGAGCACACGGTGTCCGAGGTGATCACGGGCATTGACATTGTCCGCTCGCAGATGCTCGTGGCCCAGGGACACGCGTTGCATGACGCGGAGCTGAACCTGCCGGTCCAGGAAGACATTCCCCGGATGGGCTGCGCGATCCAATGCCGCGTCACCACCGAGGATCCGGAGAATAAATTCACGCCCGATTACGGCAAGATTCTCACCTATCGGTCTGCGGGCGGATTTGGGGTTCGCCTGGACGGCGGCATGGGCTATGCCGGAGCGGTCATCACGCCCTTTTACGATTCGTTGCTGGTGAAAATCACCGCCTACGGCCGCGATTTCCGCATCGCCATGCAGCGAATGGACCGCGCGTTGCGCGAGTTCCGCATCCGTGGCGTCAAGACCAACATCCCGTTCCTTGAAAACGTCATTTCCAATGACACGTTCCGCTCGGGTCTGGCCACCACTACGTTGATTGACAACACGCCGGAACTGTTTCACTTCAAGCACCGCCGCGACCGCGCCACCAAGCTGCTCAATTTCCTGGGTGAAGTGATCGTCAACGGCAACCCGCAATCCAAGGGTTACATGCCCAAAACCCCCCTGATGCCCGCGCCGCGCCCGGCCTGCGACCACAAGCAGGAGCCGCCCATCGGCACACGGCAGAAGCTGCTGGAACTGGGCCCGAAAAAATTCGCCAAGTGGACACTCAAGCAAAAGAAGCTGCTGGTCACCGACACCACGTTCCGTGACGCGCATCAGTCGCTCCTGGCCACACGCGTCCGCAGCTATGACATGCTGGCCATCGCCGATGTCATGGCACGCCGCACCCCGCAGCTGTTCAGCCTTGAAATGTGGGGCGGCGCGACCTTTGACACGGCGATGCGCTTCCTGAACGAGGATCCCTGGCAGCGGCTGCGCGACCTGCGCGCGCGCGTTCCCAACATCTGCTTCCAGATGCTCTTCCGCGGCTCCAATGCCGTCGGCTATTCCAACTACCCCGACAATGTGGTCGCCGGCTTCGTCAAGCACGCCGCCGAGGCGGGCATGGACATCTTCCGCATTTTCGACTCCCTCAACTACACGCCCAACCTGAAGGTGGCGATGGAGGCGGTGCAAGAAACGCACGCGATCTGCGAGGCAACCCTCTGCTACACCGGCGACATTCTCGATCCCAAACGCACCAAATATTCTCTCAAATACTACATCAAGCTCGCCAAGGAACTGGAGAAGATGGGCGCGCACACCCTGGCGATCAAGGACATGGCTGGCTTGTGCCGGCCGTTTGCCGCGCACGCGCTGGTCAAGGCGCTCAAGCAGGAAATCGGCATTCCCATTCACTTTCACACCCACGACACCAGCGGCATCAATGGTGCCTCGGTTCTCAAGGCCAGCGAGGCGGGCGTGGACATCGTTGACCTTGCCATCGGCTCGATGAGCGGCTCCACCAGCCAGCCCAACCTTAATTCCGTGGCCGCCGCGCTCCAGAACACCCCCCGCGACACGGGGCTGGATCTGGAAACGCTCAATGAATTGTCCGATTACTGGGAGCACGTGCAGACATTCTACAAGCCATTCGACACCGCGCCCCGCAGCGGCAGCGCCGAGGTCTATGAACATGAAATGCCCGGCGGCCAGTACACCAACCTCAAGGAGCAGGCCGCAAGCATGGGGCTTTCCAGCCGCTGGCGCGAAATCGCCCGCACTTACGCCGAGGTCAACCAGCTTTTCGGCGACATTGTCAAGGTGACCCCCAGCAGCAAGGTGGTCGGCGACATGGCCATGTTTTTAATTACCCGCGGGATCAAGCCCGCCGACGTGCTCAATCTGGAACCTGGCAGCACGCCGTTTCCCGAATCGGTCATTGATATGCTCAAGGGCAATCTCGGCCAGCCCATCGGCGGATGGCCCAAGCAGTTGCAGGAAGTGGTGCTCGGCAAGCAAAAGCCGCTCTCCGACCGCCCCGGGGCGCACTACAAGCCCGCCAACCTGAAGAAAATCCAGGAGGAGCTTTCGGTAAAATTAAAGCACGAGGCCACCGACGACGACCTGTACAGCCACTTGATGTACCCGGAGGTGTTCGCCGCCTTTACCAAATTTGCCCGCGAATACAGCAATGTCTCGGTCCTGCCCACCCCGGCCTTCTTCTACGGCCTCAAGCTCGGCGAGGAAATCTCCGTGGACATCGAGGAGGGCAAGACGCTTTTCATCAAGCTCATCAACATCGGCTCGGTGGACAAGGACGGCCGCCGCGTCGTCAACTTCGAGCTCAACGGCATGCCGCGCGAGGTGTCCATTCAGGACCGCTCCGTGCAGCCCAAGACCAAGAGCCGCGTCAAGGCCGACCCGGCGGACCCCTTGCAGATCGGCGCGCCCATCCCCGGCCTCATCACCGCCATCAGCGGCAGCGTCGGCACCAAGGTGGCCAAGGGAGACAAACTGATCGTGCTCGAGGCCATGAAGATGCAGACCACCATTTACGCCTCCGACGACGGTGTCATTGCCGAAATCCTGGTGGCGGTCAGCGACACGGTCGAAAGCAAGGATCTGCTGGTGAAGCTGAAGAAATAAGGCGCACTCATCGTCTTCCGGTTAATTAGAAGGCGTAACCCGGGGCCAAGCGCGGCTTATACATGATTAGCTGCATTGACGCTGCGAGCTTCGCACCATTAGATTCTCTCAAATTGCTTAGGCTGGCAAAATGCCGTCAGCCTGCGTCGAAATGAATATCGCAACACGCTTGTTTACCTCTTCGCTGGGCAGGAAATACATCATGGCCATTACCGGCATGAGCCTGCTGGGCTTCGTCATCGGCCACCTGCTGGGCAACCTCCAGATCTTCCTCGGGGCCGACGTGATCAACCGCTACGGACATTTTCTCCAGAGCAATCCGGAGATCATCTGGCCGGCGCGCATCGGCCTGTTGGCCGCCGTGCTTTTGCACATCTGGTCTGCGGTGAAGCTTTCCGCCGAGAACAAGGCGGCGCGCCCGGTGCCCTATGGCAACTGGAACCCCACCGCAGCCATCTACGCCTCGCGCACGATGCTGATGAGCCGTTTGATCATCGCCGCCTTTATTATTTATCACCTGCTCCACTTCACCGTGCAGACACAGCAGATCAACCTGACGGGCGTGGACTTCGTCAAGCTGGTGGACGAGCAGGGCCGCCACGATGTTTACAAAATGATGATCCTGGGCTTCCGCCAACCGCTGGTGTCGCTCTTTTACCTCGTGGCCATGGCGCTTCTGGCGCTTCATTTGCGTCATGGCGCCAGCGCGATGTTCCAGTCGCTCGGGTGGAAAAAGAAAAGCTATGCCGGGCTGATTGACGGTTTTGCCAAGGGCATGGCGGTGTTCATTTTTGTCGGTTACGCCTCGATTCCGGTCGCGATTCTGCTGGGCTATGGAAAGGAGATTGTGAAGTAACATGAACCTCGACTCCAAAATACCTTCCGGTCCGCTGGGGCAGAAATGGGACAAGCACAAGTTCGACATCAAGCTGGTCAACCCGGCCAACAAGCGCAAATTCGACGTCATCGTAGTGGGCACCGGCCTTGCGAGCGCCTCTGCGGCGGCCACCATGGCGGAGCTGGGTTACAACGTGAAGGCGTTCTGCTTCCAGGACAGCCCCCGGCGCGCCCACAGCATCGCCGCGCAGGGCGGCATCAATGCGGCCAAGAATTACCAGAACGACGGCGACAGCGTTTACCGGCTGTTTTACGACACAATCAAGGGCGGGGATTTCCGCGCCCGCGAGGCCAACGTGCACCGCCTGGCCCAGGTGAGCGTGAACATCATTGACCAGTGCGTGGCGCAGGGAGTGCCGTTCGCCCGGGAATACGGGGGCCTGCTCACCAACCGCTCCTTCGGCGGCGCGCAGGTGTCCCGCACGTTTTACGCGCGCGGCCAGACCGGCCAGCAGCTCCGGCTCGGCGCGTACTCGGCGCTGAATAATGAAATCGCAGCGTGCGGTGTGCAGATGTATCCGCGCACGGAAAT
>CALJZV010000105.1 GCA_937983475.1 uncultured Verrucomicrobiales bacterium | reverse complement strand
TGGTGCCGATGTGCTGCACCGAAATGGGCGGCCGGGAGCCCTTGCAGAACGTGGTGGTCATTCTCGCCTCCAACCGCGCCGACCTGATTGACCCGGCCATCCTTCGCCCCGGCCGCATTGACCGGAAAATCAAGGTCAACCGGCCCAACCTCGAAGGCGCGCGCCAAATTTACGAAATATACCTCAAGGAATCGCTGCCCTTGGCCGAGCCGCGCAAGGAACTGGCCGCGGCCATCGCCGACGCGCATTTCTCCCGCACCGCAAACAATCGTTTCCTGGAAATCGTATTCCGCAGCGGCAAGAAGGAGCATCTGTTCCGGGGCGACCTGGCCAGCGGCGCCATCATCGCCGCAGTGGTGGAGCGGGCCAAGAGTCTGGCGATCAAGCGCGCCATTGAAACCGAGAGCGACACGCACATCACGCGCCAGGACCTTCTGGAGGCGCTGGAAAAGGAATACGCCGAAAACGACCTCTTCCCGCCCACCGACATTACCGAGGACTGGCTTAAGCTCACCGACTTTGACCCGGACAACGTGATTCGGCTGGGGCCCATCCGTCCGCACAAGGAGGACATGGGGCGGGGCATTGTTTGAGTCAACGGGCATCGCGGCTTACACTCGACAAGGATTATGATCCAGTTCGGCATTGAAACCGAGATCGGCATTTTTCGCGACGGCGCCGACCAACTTGACGTCGTCAACGAATCCATCGCCTTGGTCCGCAGCGCCACTGAGCCGGGCGTGCGCATGCGCTGGGATTACGAAGCCGAGGATCCCCATGCCGACATGCGCGGATTTCATGTGGAGGAATTGCGCCAGGACTATGATGAGGCCGGCTATTTCGCCCAGGATTCCCAGCGGGAAATGAGCTTTGTGGAAATTAAAAGCGACCTGGTGCTTGGCAACGGGGCTCGCTTCTACAACGACCACGCGCATCCCGAATACTGCACGCCCGAATGCAGCTCGCTGGACGAACTGGTCGCCCACGACCGCGCCGGGGAACGCATCCTCATGCAGTGCGCCAAGAAGCTTTCCGAGGAGCGCGGCAGTCTGGTTCGCCTTTACAAGAACAACACCGACTTTCGCGGTCACAGCTATGGCTGCCACGAAAATTACCTCGTGCCCCGCTCCCTGCCGTGGGAAACGCTGGCGCGCAACATCACCGCATTCCTGGTCACCCGCCAGGTGTTCGCCGGCGCGGGTAAGTTCGCCATCGAGGCCGAGGACCGCTTTGTCAGCCATGGATTCCAGATTGCCCAGCGCAGCGATTTCTTCAGCGAACTGCAAAGCGTGGACACCATGCAGCGCCGCCCGATTGTCAACACGCGTGACGAGCCGCATGCCAACCCGGACATTTTCCGGCGGTTCCATGTCATTATCGGCGACGCCAACATGTCGTCGTTTGCCACGAGGCTCAAGGTGGGCACAACCGCGCTGGTGCTTGAGGCTTTGGCCCGCAACCCCAATGCCGTCCTGCCCGTGCTGGCCGACCCGCTCGGCGCGCTGATGTCCATTTCGCGGGACGCGGCTTTCCGATGGGAAATCCTCCTGGCCGACGCGAAGCTCACCACGGCTGTGGAAGTGCAGCGCCACTATTTGCAGGCGGTGCGTCAGGAATGCGACC
>CALJZV010000104.1 GCA_937983475.1 uncultured Verrucomicrobiales bacterium | reverse complement strand
GGCAGGGGAACGCGATGACGGCGGCCAACCGCCAGATTCTGGACGACCTGGCCTACGCGAGGGTCAAGGCGATCAGCGAACGGACCACCGTTTACATGATCTTCCTGCCGCCCAACTACTGGACTGATACGCGCATCAACTCCCTGACCGGCCAGAGCCAGTCCAATGCGATTGAACTGATTTCCGGCCAATACACCACCTATTCGCTGTTTGCCTTTCGCAGCATCGGCGACCAGCCGGGGCAGTCTCGTCCGCGCTACCTGACCGAGTGGAAAAGCCTGCCGGACGGCGTGCTGGTGGTGAGCAACAAGTTCTCCGTGGTTGAAACGGTTAAAAAATGGGACCCGACGTTCACAACCAACCAATGGTTTACCGTGGACGCCTTCCAGTATCGCGACTTTCCGTTTCCGCAGACTGAGGTGACCAATTCGCCGATGGTGCAGATTCAGTTGCCTTACATCGCCTTTGACCCGACCGGCAAGCTGACCTCGGGGCAGGATGAATACATTCCGCTGGCGCAGGGGAGCATCTTTTTCCCTCGCAATGCCAATGATCAATTGCTGCCGCAAACCGCCGACCTCATTGAAACCGGCTACCGTGAGGCGACGCGGACCAACTACAACCTGGTTCACATTGACTGGCTGACCGGCCGGGCGCGAATTGAAAAACCCGAACTCCAATGAAGCTCCGGACTTGCCATTTACGATTTGAGAATGACGATTTACGCGTCCAGGCCGACAGCGGTAGCGTCAATCGTCAATCCGCAATCCTCAATTCAACATCCGCTTTTACGATGGTCGAAATTGCCATTGCGCTGGGAGTGATTGCGCTGGCGCTGGTGGCGATTGTGGGCGTGCTGCCGCTGGGGCTGAACCTTCAACGCGAAAACCGGGACGAAACCATCATCAACCAGGAAGGGCTTTATTTTCTCGAAGCCATCCGCAGCGGCGGGGTCGGCTATGACCTGACCAACGCGGTGTATGAGCTGGGGGTGATGACGACCAATGTGACGACAGGGGATGTTTCCACCAATTACATTCAGTTCAATGGCGGTTTCCCTGCCACCGGCAGCAACATCATCGGCCACTTGAGCACGCCCAAGGGGTTGATTTACGTGCCCAATGGCGAGCCGATTGAAAAAAACCTGGCCAAGGTGCGCGCCCAAAGCGGCACGGCGACCGAGATTGCGGGCAACAACAATGACCTCGCGTTTACTTACCTGCTGGCTGTGGAGGTGCAGCCGCTGCCGGGCCTCAATCCCAATCCAGGCTACAACGCCAATGATCTGCGGCAAAATCTCTACGAAGTGCGGCTGACGTGTCATTGGCCGCTGCTGCCGGGCGACCGTGTGGGACGGAACCGCAAGGTGTTCCGCACGCATGTCAGCGGGAAGCTCCAGCGCAGTGGAGGCTATTTTTACTTTAACCCGCTCAGCTACACCAACGCGCCATGAAGCTCCATTCCCCATATTGTTTGAACAGGCGTCGGCAGAGCGGCCTGACACTGGTGGAAATGCTCGTTTCCAGCGCGCTGATGCTCTTCATTTTGCTCGGGCTGACGTTGATGTTCGGGCAGACGCAGCGGGCGTTCCAGGGCGGCACCAAGCAGATTGATGTGCTGGAGGGCGGACGCGCCGCGCTGGATTTGATCGTGCGCGACCTGGAGCAGATGGCCGATTCGGGCATGATCGGCGTGACCAACTTTTTTGTCGGCACAGTGAACAACGCGCTGGACCTGAAGCCGGGCCTGACCAACGAGATTCAGGACCTGTATTTTCTGACACACTATAACCGCGAATGGCACGCCGTGGGTTACTCGGTGAAGAACACAGTGCCGGGCGTCGGCTCGCTTTACCGCTACGACGTTGCTGATCCCTCGGAGCGGCCCCTGTCGAATAACCGGCTGTTTATTGATTATGGCACATCGCTGAGCGGCAATTTCACCAACTTCAACCGCATCATAGATGGGGTGATTCATTTCAAAATACGGGCCGCGGACGCCAGTGGCGTGGCAACCAACGCCAGCACGATTGGATATTCAGTGCATACCACCAATTCGCTGCCGCACTACGTGGATGTGGAGTTGGGGATTCTGGAGCCGCGCACGCTGGAGCAGGCCCGGGGCATGGGGAATGCTTCCACTGCATTTTTGCAACAGCAGGTGGGAAAGATTCACATCTTCCGCCAGCAGGTTCCGATTCGCAACGCGCCGAGATAACATGTTCAACCGCATTCCAAATCCTGAAATGGACCGCAACACGACTCCGGTTGCGAAGAGGGATACCAAGGTTTTATTTAGCCAAAAGCGCGGCGGTGTTTCGAAAGTGACCACCGTAAATTCCCTCTCGCAGCGGGTAGGGCGCGGCGCTCCGCGTGCGCCGGTGGAACAGTTGAACGGCGGCGCGCGCGGATCGACGCGCCCTACCACCACCCCGTGGTTCATGACTTCCAAGCACAAAGCCTTGTTTCGGGAAAATCTCTCCCTGAGGGAGAGGAGGGAATACTCGGAGCGGCCTGCAAACTGTGACGCAGTGGGGAGCGCGCCCGTCCTCGGGCGCATTCAACCGGCGTCCTCGCCGGTTGGCGGGAGCGGGCAGGACGGTTCTGGGAATGGTAGGAACAATTTGAATCTGGCCCGCGAGGACGCGAGCCACGGCAGGCGGGACGCCTGCGCTCCCCGGGAGACTGCATCCCGCCGCTATCGGCATCAACGGGGCGTGGCGCTGGTGATCACGCTGATCATGCTGTCGGTGATCACGTTTTTGACGGCGGCGTTTCTGGTGTTGAGCCGGCGCGAAAAGGCCTCCATTTCGGTCACGCAGGCGCAGACCGATTCCCGGCTGATGGCCGATGCCGCGCTGGCCCGGGCGCAGTCGGAAATCATCGCCCGCATTTTGCAGCAGACCAACCTGCTGATTTCCGACCTGATGGTCTCGCGCACCTATATCAACACTGCCGGATACGATCCAAGCATCACGACCAACAACGCCACCAATGTGAACTACGACCACACATTGGGACCGGCCAGCAATGCCCTGAGCGCGGCGCAAATGGAGCAAAACCTTGCCAACCTGTTCTTTGACCCGCGTCCACCGGTGTACATCCAAACCAACGCCGCAGGCTCCAACGATTTTCGGTTCTATCTGGATTTCAACCGCAACGCGCGCTTCGACACCAATGGCGCCATGCTGCCGGTGGATGACCAGAACAACCCGACCAGCACCAACGCGGTGTTCTTTGTGGGCGACCCCGAGTGGATCGGGCATCTGGAAAAGCCGCAGTACCATCACTCGCCGACCAACCGGTTCATCGGTCGCTCGGCGTATCTCGTGCTGCCTGAGGGCGAGAGCCTCGATGTCAACCTGATGCATAATTATTCGAAGGCTGCGGGCGGGCCGATGGCGCTGTCGGATTGGTTCATCCGCAACCAGGGCTTTGGCCCGTGGGAATTGAACCTGGCCGGGTTTTTGTTTCACCTGAACACCAACTACTGGGGCGGCACCAATCTGACGGCGACCAACCGGTTTGTTTACAATCCGTTTTTTGCCACGCCCAATGACGGCCCGGCGTTTGAGGATGCCCTGAGCATTCTGCAATACCGCTACCGCACCAACACGACCACACTCCCCAGCGCGACGGATACCCTGGGCGTTTCCGCTGCGGAGTTTGGCGGCGACCTGATTGACGGCTATTCCAACGGGCGATTGTGGATCACCAATAACGATCCTACGTATGTGGACGTGGACAACGCCAGTGCTCCCTGGCCGGGCAGCCGCAACACCAACGCCTTTTTGGACATTGATGACCTGTTTGACTCCAACAAAGTCTCGCAGGCGTTCGTCAACCGCCTTATTGATGCCGGCAGCCGCACCAACTCCTACGACCGCTACACGACCTACCGGCTGCTGACGCAACTGGGGGCGCACTCGGCGGCGGACAACGCCTATTACCTTGCGCCCACCAACACCGCCAGCACCAACCGCTTTGGCAAAATTCACCTCAACTACAACAACCTCGACACGAACAATGCGCTGGG
>CALJZV010000103.1 GCA_937983475.1 uncultured Verrucomicrobiales bacterium | reverse complement strand
GGCCGGCGAATGTCAAAGGATCGTGTGCTGGCGGCCTTATTTCCTGGCCGCTTTACGGGAGCCGGACGCGGGCTTTTTTAAGAAAGACGCAATGGCCTTGCCCAGCCGTTCAATGCCGGTCTCGATGTTCTTTTCCAGCGCGCCGCCAAAGCTCAGGCGCATCTGGTTCAACGGCTTGGGCCGCGCGGCGTCGTCGGCAAAGCAGAGTTCGCCCGGCACATAAAGCACCCCCTGGTCGAGGGCGGTCTTGAACAGGCGCGATTGCTTGCCGGCGGGCACCGGAAGGTCAGGCCAGACATAAAGGCCGCCGGTCGGTTTCTCCCAGCGCACTTCGGGCGGAAAATAATGCTCGATGGCGCGGGTCATGATTTGGGCCTTGCAGTGGTAACGCTGGCGCAGCGCGACAAGGTGCTTGTCGTAATGCCCCTTGATGATGGCCCGCTTGAGCGCCTGTTGCAGCAGGTTGGCAGTGCCGAAATCGTGGTTGCCCTTGATGCGCGAAACAACCGTCAACAGCGGTTCGGGCAAAATGCCAAACCCGACGCGCAGCCCCGTGGCGAACGGCTTGCTGTAGGTGCCGGCATAGATGACCCGCGAGGCCGCCCCCGGAAGCGTCAGTGCGGTAGGAATATCCTCGCCGCCAAACCGCAGGTCACGGTAGGCCGCGTCCTCCAGCAAGTAGATCGGGTGGCCCGCGTCGCGCTCATATTTCTTGAGCAGTTTCAGCGCGGCCGCCTTCTTGGCGAAGCAGGTGGTGACGCCGCTGGGGTTCTGAAAATAGGTGACGAGGTAGAGCATTTTGACCCGGCGCAGGTCGCCGCTCTTTTTCAATTCGTTCAACACGGCTTCCAGGTGTTCCAGGTCAATGCCGTCGTTCATGAGGCGGATGCCCCGGCAGCGCAGGCCGTGGCTCTGGGTGATGCCCAGGTAAACGAAGTAGGTCGGGTCCTCGACCAGGACGATGTCGCCCGGATCGCACATCGCCTCGGTGACCATGTAAAGCATCTGCTGCGAGCCGTTGGTGATGATCATGCGCTCGGGGGCGTATTCCGGAGGCAGTTTAGCGGGGGCTTTGCCGATGTCCTGGCGGCAGAGTTGACTGGCGGTCAACTGGCGCAATTCGGGGTCGCCCATGGTGGTGCCGTATTGCAGCGCGGCCTGGCCGGCTTGCGGCGAGGCGAGCAGGTCCTCGAGCAGTTCGCGGACGCTGGAGACGGGCAGCGAGGGATTGTCGGTGAACCCGGCGGCCAGCGAGATGAGATTGGGCCGGGCCAGGGCCACTTCCATGAGCCAGGAGATGGAGGGCGCCTCGGTGCGCTGTCCCATTTGCGAGAGGGGGGAATTGTTCTTTTTCATTTGGTTTGCAGTTGCGGTCTGTTTTCTAGAACAGAAAAAAATTTTTCCAAGCCTTGGATGTATTCCATTTTGCCTGCGGCCAGCGTCTCGTTGTGGCCGCCCTTGAGTTCCCAGAAGAGCTTGGGCTCGTTGGCGGCGGCGAAATTCTTCTCGGCATGGTGAAAACCGATGAGCCGGTCGTCGCGGCTGTGCATGACCGCCACGGGGATGTTCAACCGGGGCAACTTGCTCAGGGTGTCGTAATAAATGGTGCAGAGCCTGCGCACGGGCAGCCAGGTGAAAATCTCCGCGCCGATGTCGGGGATGGAGGTGAACGTGCTTTGAAGAATCAGCCCGCCGACCGGTTCGCGCAGGGCCAGTTCGGTGGCGATGGCGCCGCCCAGCGATTCGCCCAGCACGACGATATGCTTTTCGGAAAACCCCTTCTTATGGAGCCACTGATACGCGGTCTGGGCATCGCGATAGGTGCCTTCCTCATCGGGTTTGCCGCCGCTTTTGCCGTAGCCGCGATAATCGAACAGGAGCACATTGACGCCGAAACGCAGCAGCGTGTCGCACAGGTCGAGCCGATGGCTGATGTTGCCGCCGTTGCCGTGGCAGACCAGCACGGCCAGGTGTTCGCGGGGTGATTCGGGTGAAGCAGGGAAGAACCAGCCATGCAATCGCGGGCTGTCGCCAAAGTAAAAATCCTCGTAAGGGCGGCCCAAAACCTCGGGCGACGACCCGTGGAGCGGGTCGGGATGAAAGATTTGTTGATGTTCAAACCATCGCAACAGCATACAGGCCGCCAGCGGGACACTCAGGACAGCCAGCCATTGGCGCGCGCGGCGGCCCGGTTTCCACTTCAGCATGGGACATGTTGCCATTGGTTGGGGGTGCTGGCCAGATTTGTCTTGCGCCGGCCCACGTGCGCGGTGACTGTTTTTTGCATTCAGGACGATTCATGTCTGAAGACAGCAACATCAGCCCGGCCAGCAGTGAAATGAAACCCGGCCCGGAACCGGTTCCCGGGCCTTCGGGCGAATACTGGCGGTGGTGTCCGCGCTGCGGCCATGAACTGCACAATGAAAAGTGCAAGTTGCGCTGCCCGCGCTGCCATTATTTCATGAGCTGCTCGGATTTTGACTGAGCTTTTTGAACGGCGTCGCAATCAACCCATGATTTCCTTTTTGAACGGCCAATTGGTGGACGCGCTGCCCACGCAGGTGACGGTGGACGTCAACGGCGTCGGCTACGAGGTCCTCATCCCGCTTTCCTCGTTTGACAAGCTGCCCGCGCCCGGCAACCCCGTGAGGCTGCTCACGCATCTGGCGATTCGCGAGGACGCGCATGTGCTGTATGGGTTTGTGACCGCCGCCGAACGCGAGCTGTTCCGGTTGCTGATCAACACCGTGAGCGGCATTGGTCCCCGGACCGCGCTGAATATTCTCAGCGGCATGAATCCCACCGCGTTTCGCGGGGCGGTGGCCAACGGCGACGTGAAGGCGCTGGCGCAGATTTCCGGTGTGGGAAAGAAAACCGCCGAGCGCATCGTGGTGGAACTCAAGGACAAGGTGGGCGCGGCCGGCGCGTGGGAGGCTTCGAGCATGCAGCGGGCGCTTTCCGAATCCGACCAGAAAATCAACGACGCGGTGCTGGCGTTGATGGCGCTGGGATTCAAGCAGGCCGAGGGGCATGAGGCGGTCCGCGCCGCTTCGGCGGTGTTGGGGCCGCAGGCCACGGTGGAGGAACTGGTGCGGGCCTCCCTGAAGAAAGGCGCTTGAAACGATTTCCGGGATGAACCAGAGCAACGCGCAACCTGAACAACCGGCCGTCGTCGTGCCGCAGCCCCTTTCCTGGCACCAAAAGGCGCTTACGTTTCTCATCATGGCGGTGGCGCGCATCCTCATGAAAACCTGGCGCATCCGATGGGAGGACCGCTCGGGCATGTTCGACGGGTCCCAGAATGGGCCGTTGATTTTTTGCATCTGGCATAACCGCCTTGCGCTGTCCATGGCCATATATCAGCGCATAGGGCGCGTTAAAAGGCCGGCCTCGGGCTTGGCCGCGCTGATTAGCGCGAGCAAGGACGGCGGGTTGCTGGCTGAAGTTTTGAAAAAATTTGACGTTCAGCCTGTGCGCGGCTCCAGCAGTCGGCGCGGTCCCCAGGCGCTTTTGGAGGCCACCAGTTGGGCCGAAAAGGGATACCACATTGCCATCACCCCGGATGGGCCTCGCGGGCCGCGCTACACCATTCGTGATGGCATCATCGGGCTGGCGCAGGTGACCGGCCTGCCCATTGTGCCGGTGTCGGCGACGATTCGCGGTAAAATAACGACCCGAAGCTGGGACGCCTTCCAGATTCCTTTGCCGTTTGCCAAATGCATTGTGCGGTTGGGCGCTCCCCTACAGGTGCCCCGCGAGATTCCAGACGAGCAACGGCCGATTTACCGGGAGAAGCTGCGCAGCGCCATGATGGCCCTGACGGAGGACTGAGGCGTTACATTTTCTTATCGGCTGAAAGCGGGGTTCAAAACTTTCCAGTCCTTGTAATGCTCGTATTGGCTGGTGACGTTCCGGATGTATTTCTTCGTGGAAGGGAAAGTGATTTGCTCGATGAACAAGGCGCTGTTGGTCGCCGCAGCCCCGGTGTTCCACCGCAGCACATGGGTGCGCCCGGCGTTGTAATCGGCCAGCGCGTAGGGCAGGGGATTGTCCGTATGCTGGTAACGCTTGAGCATCTTGGCCAGATACCACGTGCCGGCCTGCGTGTTGATGGCCGGATCAAACAAATCGTTCTGCTGAAACGCCCATTTTTTTTCCGCTGTGGCCCACTCCTTGGCCGCCAGGTGGCGGATTTGCATCAGGCCAATCTCTCCCGCTCTCCCGCGCGCGCCGGCGTCAAACCGGCTCTCCTGCCAGACGACGGCCTTGACCAACTCCGGTTCTACCTTGTAGCGGAGGGCGGCTTCGGCGATGACGTGGTCATACCGGTGATCTCTCCACACAAGGCGCCATAGCACAGGATCACCACGATGCCCGGCATCAACAACCACCGCTTGCGTTTCACGGCCTCCTTATAGCGCAACCAAAAGGCGACCGCGAGCCGGATAAAATTATCGCCCTCCAGGAGGACGGCTGATGACGGTGCCGCCTTCCCGCAACAGTTGCTCACGTGTATCCCGGTTGATGGTTTGCATTTCGTTGACGACGCGCTGGCTGACACCCCGCGAGGTCAGGTAGTTTTGTTGTCCGGCGGTCAACTCAAACACCTGGTCGGTGGCGCGCAGTCGCTCAAGCATTTTGTCTTCTGAAAACCCGGCCTGCTTCATGGCCACCACCTCGTCGAGCGTCACGAACCCGTCATAATTCAAATCGGCGGTCATGGCGGTTTGGGCGTCCTGGGCGGAGGCGGGGTTTTCTTCGGCCTTGCGCGCGGCCGTGGCGGCGGCGCTGGTGTCGTTGGAACGGATTTTGTCGGTTTCCGCGCCGATGATGTAGCCGCCGCCGGCACCCAACAGTCCCCCGATCAACGCCCCCAAAAGGCGGTTCTCCTTGGCGATGGCCGCGCCCGCCGCGGCTCCGGCAGCGCCTCCAATGACTGCCCCCTGTGTTTTGCGTTCGCCGGGCAGTTCCCTGCAGGCGGCCAGCACCAGGACCGCCAGCCCAAGGCAAAGCGTTTTGGTGAAAAGTAAATGTCTCATAGGTCCTCCAGAATAGTTGTCGATGGTCTAATCATTCTTCGGGCAGGGCCTCCAACCTGTCAAAAGGCAGAATCCCTGATTGGACATTCCGGCACCTTACGGAGCCGGACTAATGCGGGAGTGAAGATAAAATCCTGTAACCAGTTCGGCTTGCCGAAGGTCTTAGAGCCTGTCTGAAAATTGCGTGGGGCCCTGCGGCGAGGGATTTTGGCTGTGGCCAAGGCGGCGAGGCCGGAGCATCCCCGCAGCGGGCTGTAATGGCCGAGCCAACGCGGGTCACAGTCAAAAGAACCGCCGCCCGGAGGGTTTTCAAGGAAAAGGCCGTCTGGCGGCGTTGCTCCTCGGTCACAGAGCACTGCTGGCTATGCTCCCTCGTCGCGCCTTGCCATCCAACCTTTTCCTTGAAAACAGGACGCCCGCGGAATTTTCAGACAGGCTCTTAAGCGGGCAGGGATGCTCACCAGAACAGGGTGTGTCCCATGATCCGATAACCCGGTATTTCTAATTAAATGAAGCGTTTGAATGCACTCCTGTTAGGCGTGGTGTTTGTCATAATGTCGCAATTCGTTTCGGCGGCGCCAGAAAAGCCTCTGAACCTGCTCATCATCACCGCCGATGACATGAATGGCGATTCCTGGTTCAACTGTCCGGTTGGCGCCACGCCCAATCTGGACGCGCTGGCGCGCCGTTCCTACCGGTTTGAGCATTGCCACGTGACCGCGCCCATCTGCCAGCCCTCGCGCTCGGCGCTGATGACCGGCCGGGTGCCGCACAGGAACGGCGCGCTTGGGTTTCATCCCATCAATCTCGACGTGCCGACGCTGGTCGAGGTGCTCGGCAGCAACGGTTATTTCACCGCGGCCATCAACAAGGGTGGCCACATGCAACCGCAGGCCAAGTTCAACTGGGATTTGCGCCTGGACGGCTCGGGGAAAAATCCCAAGTCCTTTCGCGACGATTTCGAGCAATGCCTCCAGGCGTCTGCGCAGGCCAAAAAGCCGTTTTTCATCAATGCCAACAGCACCGACCCGCACCGTCCGTTTGCCGGCAGCCGCAAGGGGTCTTCAGGCGAAATCGAGGAGAGTGGCAACGGGGTGACCGCGAAAAAAAATAACCGCAAGAATGAAGCCTACGCCGCGCCGGTCAAAATGTATGCCGAGTCGGAGGTGACAGTTCCGGCCTTTCTGGAAGACCTGCCCGACGTGCGCAAGGAAATGGCGCAGTATTTTTCCAGCGTGCGCCGCATGGACCAGAGCATCGGCGAATTGATGGCGGCCCTGAAGGCATCGGGAATGGAGGACCGCACCGTCATTGTGTTCCTTTCCGACCATGGGATTTCCGCGCCGTTCGCCAAGGCGACGTTGTATTTTAACGGCACCTGGTCGCCGCTGCTCATCCGGTGGCCGGGGCTGGAAAAGCCGATTAACAACACCGAGGACATGATCACCACCATTGACGTGATGCCGACGGTGCTCGAGTTGATGGGCGTTTCCGCTCCGGCTGGCATGGATGGCCGCTCCCTGGTTCCATTGTTGAACGGCAAGAAGCAGCCCAACCGCGACTATGTCATTACGCACGTGAACAGCGTCAGCAGTGGAAAGAGTTTTCCAAGCCGGTGTGTCCGGACCAAAACACACGCCTACCTTTGGAACGCCTGGCCGGATGGCAAGACCCCCTACAAGGTCGAAGGCATGGCGGGCCTGACCTTTGCCGCGCTGCAACAAGGCGGACAAAGCAATCCCGATCTTAAGAAACGCGTGGATCACTTCCTCTATCGCACGGCGGAGGAGTTCTACGATCGCGTGAAAGATCCGGCGGAACGAGATAACCGCGTCAGCGACCCTGCGTATCAAAAGGAAATTGCGCGCCTGAAGAAACTTCTGCTGGCGCGCATGGAGCAAACCGGCGACCCGCTCCTTGAAGCGTTCCGGAAGGTGGCCAATCAATGAGGCGTATTTGACACTGTGGACGGTTCAGTAAATAGTCGGCCACATGCAACCGGGAATTAATCAGGTGATGGGCGCGCTCTTGATGGCCGCGCTTGTCATGGGCTGTGATGAGCCATCCGGGCCGGATTCCGAGCGGAGGAATACACATGCCGGTGCGGCGGTTGGAATGCGCCAGCCTTCCCGTGATCCTCAGGGGCCAGAGAAATCAAACCTCACGGCAACAACCCAACCTGATGACCAATTGAATTCGGCTTCGAGTCCGCCCTTTCCGGCACCACCGGCTGCTTCTGACGCGAAAACTCCCTCGCCGAACACCAGGGCGCCTCTTGCGGCCGCACTGGGGAAACGTCCGGTTTCGCCTGCTGGAAATGGAAAAGGCGCGACGGTTTCCAGCGCAATAACGCCCCCAGCCGACTTGCTTGAGAGGGCCAAAAACGGGGAGAGTCTGGCTCAACGCGATTTGGGAAAATTCTATGCCGATCACGGACAACTGCGTGACGCGGTCCAGTGGTATTGGGAGGCGGCTTCGCAGGGTGATGCCGAGGCGCAGCGCATCCTGGGGTTGGCATATCTTTTCGGGCAGGGCGTGGTGCGCGACATGGAGGAGGCGGGCAACTGGCTTTTGCTTTCGGCCATGCAGAACGACGCCATTGCGCAGCGAGAGTTGGGGAAAATCTTTGGCGACCAATGGCGGTTTGAAGAATCTAACGACTGGCTTTTGAAAGCGGCGTTGCAGGGCGATGCCGAGGCGCAACGGATGCTCGGCATGCGCTACACGATTGGGCAAGGAGTGGAAAGCGACCGGCAAGAAGCGGTGAAATGGTTTCACCAGGCGGCAAATCAAGGGGATGCTTTGGCGCAGCGCGAGTTGGGCAAGTATTACGGCGAGCTGTGGAACCTTCAGGAATCCAACAAATGGTATTTGATGGCCGCCGAGAATGGGGATGTCCGCGCCCAACACATGATGGGCGTGCGTTGCACCTTTGGACAGGGCGTGGAGCGCGACCTTCAAAAAGCCGGTCAATGGTTTTTGCTGGCCGCTGAACAAGGGGATGCTCAGTCGCAATACAGCATCGGGCTGCGATGGCTTCGAGGGGAAGTGGGTGAACCGCGTGACTTTGCCGAGGCCGCCAAGTGGTTTCAACTTGCCGCCGAGCAGGGTCTTGATGAGGCGCAACTGAGTCTGGGCCGCCGCTATGCGCAAGGGGAGGGCGTGGAACAGGATTTGGTTGAGGCTTACAAATGGGTCGCGCTCGCGCAGGAGCAGGGGAAGGTGAAAGGAGCAGGAAAAGCGTTGAGTGAAATGGCCACGCAGATGACAGGGGAGCAAATTGAGGAAGCCCGTGCCCGTGCCGCCGCGTTTTCGGCCAAGTCCCCATCGCCCATCTCCCGTTGATCGGTTGCCGCGTGGGCGCATGACAGCACTGGACTCGCGCTCCCATGGTAATTCCGCTTTGTTTTCCAAGGAAAAGGTGGTTAATTCCGCGCGTGAAAAAACGTCAGGCGCAACTGGATCGGGTGACCAAGGAGACGGCCATTTCCCTCAAGCTGAACATTGACGGCTCCGGAAAATCCTCGATTGCGACGGGCAACGCGTTTTTCGACCACATGCTGACGCTCTTCGCCAAACACGCCACCGTGGACCTCGAGTTGCGCTGCAAGGGCGACCTGGAAGTGGACGCCCACCACACCGTCGAGGATTGCGGCATTGCCCTGGGGCAGGCGTTCTTGCAGGCACTGGGCGATAAAAAGGGCATTCGCCGCTACGGAACCGGTTTTGATCCGCGCAATCCCTTCACCGGCGAGGCATACGTGCCAATGGACGAATGCCTGGCCCGGTGCGTTATTGATTTCAGCGGCCGTCCCTACCTGGTCTGGCGCGGCCTGAACAACTTCTCTTTCAAGAAAATAAGCCGCAGCGAGCGAGCTCAGGACATGTCCTCGGCGTTCCGGTTCGGTTTGGCCCGGGAATTTTTCCAAGGTTTTGCCAATGAGGCCCGATGCAACCTGCATTTGGAACTGTTGTACGGCGAGGAGCCGCATCATGTGGTCGAGGTGTTGTTCAAGGCCTTTGCCCGCGCGACGGATGCCGCCTGTCAGCGGGACCCGCGCATTGCCGGCAAACTGCCCAGCACCAAGGGGAAGCTGTAATTTTCCGCTGAATAACCTTCTGGAGGAGCCCGTCCAATCCATGTCAACGCAACAGGATTACAGCAGTAAAGCCGATGAAGTCCTGGTGAAGTTGTCC
>CALJZV010000102.1 GCA_937983475.1 uncultured Verrucomicrobiales bacterium | reverse complement strand
GTGTGCTGATGTTCCTGAGGGCTTCCGACCTACGTTGACTCGCTCGTGTTCTCTGGCATGTAGCTCTGTTTGCAGTGTCTCATTCTGCCTTCTATGTTCTTCATGCCGGCGTCGGTGTTCATTCTCGGCGCGGGCATTGCCTTTGGATTTCGCCAAGGGCTGGTTCTGGCTGTGATTGGCGCGGCCCTTGGCGCCGGGGTTTCATTTCTGGTGGCCCGCTATCTGGCGCGGGGTTTTGTGGAGAAGCAACTGGCGCGGAACGAAAAGCTCAAGGCATTCGACAGCGCAGTGGCCGAGGCGGGCTGGAAAATTGTGCTGCTGTTCCGGCTGGTGCCGGTGCTGCCATTTGTGATCAGCAATTATTTCTTCGGTTTGTCCAAGGTGCGCTTCTGGCCTTATTTGCTGGCCAGTGTGGCGGGCGTTTTTCCGGCCACGCTGCTTTATTGTTATCTCGGTTACATGGGAAAAGTCGCCTTTGACCGCTCGCAGCAACCGCGCACCACGCAGGAGCAGGTGCTGATGGGTGTGGGTTTGGTGGCGACCATCGCGGTGCTGGTCTATGTGACACGGCTGGGCAAACGCGCCCTTCAAAAAATTGAAGCCAAACACCGCAAGCCTCCTGGGAGTATCGGGGAATAAGCACCGTTTCAGGGTTGAACGAGAGCATGAACACCACAAAGCGCCCGCCCCATGTAGCACAGCGCGTCTCGCCTGTGAGGGCAGGAGGGAACTACCCGCTTTTCCCCGGCAGGCGGGACGCGCTGCCCTACATTGAATGCACTCGCCACGGAATTATTTACCAAGGCTTCAAGGGGCCTTGCCGCGACGCTATATTTTCCTGATGGCTTCCGAATCCTCACCCATTCACGGCCGTGGCGCCGCGGCGAATCCCGCCAATCGCTTCGAGCGGCTGCACGTCGAACCGGACGCCGAGGTCTGTCAGACTGAGAAAGACGAGCGACCGCACCGCACGGTGTATTACAAAGATGCCACGAGCACAGTCTTGACCCGCAACGACAGCCCGGACATCGGGTTTGAATTCAGCATCAATCCTTACCGAGGCTGCGAGCACGGCTGCATTTATTGCTACGCCCGGCCCACGCACGAATACCTTGGATTCTCGGCTGGGCTGGATTTTGAGAGCAAAATCATCGTCAAGGAAAACGCGCCCGAACTCCTGCGGCGCGAACTGTCCTCCCCGAAATGGAAACCGCAGGTTGTGGCCATGAGCGGCGTGACCGATTGTTATCAGCCTGTGGAGAGGCAGTTAAAAATCACACGGCGCTGCCTGGAGGTCTTCGCGGAATTCCGCAACCCCGTGGGGATTGTCACCAAGAACCAGCTCATCACCCGCGACGTGGACCTGCTTGCCGAACTGGCCCGGCACAACGCAGTGAGCGTTTACATTTCGGTAACGACCCAGGACAGCGAACTGGCGCGCGTGATGGAGCCGCGCACCTCCATGCCGCAGGCGCGGTTGCAGGCCATCCGCGAACTGTCCGCCGCCGGGGTGCCGGTGAACGTCATGGTGGCGCCGGTCATTCCCGGGCTGACCGACCATGAGATGCCTTCGATTTTGAAAAGCGCGGCCGAAGCCGGAGCCCGTTCCGCCGGATATGTGGTTTTGCGGCTGCCCTACGCGGTCAAGGACCTGTTCGCCCAATGGCTGGAGACGCACTTTCCCAATCGCAAGGACTCGGTGCTCAACCGCATTCGCGCCCTGCGCGGCGGGGAACTGAACAGTGCCGAATTCGGCAGCCGCATGAGCGGCGAGGGCCTGTTCGCCGAACAGATCGCCCGCACTTTTGAGGTGGCCTCAAGAAACTTCAACCTTCCCCGGCGCGGCCCGGAGTTGTCCGTTGCCGCCTTTCGCCGCCCGCCGGGCCCCCAACTGGACCTGTTTGCGCCGACGCCTTGAGCCGGCTGGAACACAGTTTGTCCCGCTGGAGTGCATTCCCCGAACAACAGAACAGGCTGGCTCCCAATTGCCCAATGCCGCGTCCTGAACGACGTAAAAGAGAATTGCAGAAGGACTTCGGCTTATGGGTCTGGATCATCACGACAATTCTTTTCGGTGGGCGGTGGGAATCGAAGGTTCCTGCATTCCGCACCTGAACATTGACCAGTATGAGTGGACGCAACACGACCGGCAGTGGCGCGAGGATTTCCGGCGCGTGTCGGAAGAATTGCGCTGCTCGTGGATGCGCTATTCGCTCTGCTGGCATTTAATAGAAACCCAATCTGGCGTTTACGACTGGAGCTGGGCCGATGAGCGCATTGCATTTGCCAAGGAACTGGGCATCAACCTGATTCTCGATCTGGCGCATTTTGGAACCCCAACCTGGCTGCCGGAAGCCTTCGGCGATGTGGAGTGTCCGATGGCCCTGGAGCGGTTTTCGCGGGAGTTTGGCCGGCGCTACGCGGGAAGGGTTAATTCCGTGTGCCCCCTGAATGAGCCGCTCATCACGTCGCTTTTCTGTGGCGATGTGGGATTGTGGCCGCCGCATGGACGTTCGCTGATGAACTACATGACCCTCCTGTCCCGCGTTTCCCAGGGTCTTAGCCGTTCCATTCGGGCTCTGCGGGAAACCATGCCCGGCGTGGAAATCGTGCTGTGTGACGCGCTGGAGTTCACGCGGGCGGAAGAGGACTGTCAGCACCGGGCCCCGACCGATTTGTTTGAAAAGATTCAAACTGACGTGCTGCTGCGCAACGGCCGCCGCCACATTGTGTTGGACTTGATCACCGGCAAGGTGGATACCGCCCACCCTCTGCGCCCCTGGCTTGAGCGGCATGGTTTTTCCGCCTGCGACCTGAATTGGTTTTTGCGAAATCCGGTGGCCATCGATCTGCTGGGACTGGATTACTACGCGCATTCCGAAATCGAACTCTACCCGTGCGAGAATGATTACCGCCAGCGCGTGCCAGAGCGATTGGCCGGCCTGTACGCCACCGTTCACGACTACTGGCAACGGCACCGGCTGCCCATCATGATCACCGAGACCAACTGCTACGGCGACGACACACGCCGCAGTGAATGGCTCAAGTTCACTGTTTCGGATATTCGGAGGCTGCGCAACGAGGGCATCCCGGTGGTCGGCTACACCTGGTGGCCGTTGGTGGATCATCTGGACTGGGACGGCGCCATGCTGCACCGGATTGGCCGCATTCATCACGTGGGCCTTTATCGGCTGGAACGCCAGCCCAATGGTGAATTAAAACGTGTGTCGACGCCGCTGACCGGTGAATACCGCAGCCTCGTGGAACAGGGCGACAACGCCGTCGGCGACCTTGCCCCCGCCAAGCGGGAAAAGGCCCGCAGGCCTTCCACAAATAAACCGGCGCGGTTGCCCGAGGACTTCCCCATCATCGTCCATTGCCACCTGCGATGGGATGGCGTCTGGCAGCGGCCTCAGCAGTTTTTATCGCGGCTGTCCCAACGCCACCGGGTGCTGTTTGTCGAGGGGCCGCGGCTGGTTGGCGACGGCGAAGCAACGCGATACGAACTTCAGGCCGTGGATTCCTTTCCCAACGTGACGGTGATGCGCACCTACCTCCCGGCGAGCCGGTTTCACGATGGCGCATGGGTGGACGCCGAGCGGCTTCGGCTGCTGCGCGCGGCGTTGAATGATCGGTTCAATGGCGCGTTCAGGAAGCCGGTCCAGTGGTTTTACGACCCGATGGCCGCCGAGTCGTTTGCGGGGAACCTGGACGAATCAGCGATCGTTTACGATTGCATGGACGAACTGTCGCAATTCAAGTTTGCCCCGCCTGAAATTGTATTGCGCGAGCGCAAGCTGCTTTCGATGGCCAATGTGGTCTTCTGCGGCGGCCGGCGGCTCTGGACTTCCAAGAAGCGCTTTCATCCCAACTGCCACTTTTACGGATGCGGGGTGGACGTCGCGCATTTCAGCAAGGCGCGCCATCCGGAAACGCTCGTGCCGCACGATGTTCATTTCATCAAAGCGCCGGTGCTGGGGTATTTCGGCGTCATTGACGAGCGGCTGGACTACGCGCTGCTCAAGGCTGTTGCGCAGGAAAATCCCACCTGGAACATCGTCATGGTCGGGCCACTGGCCAAGGTGGATGTCGCCGACCTGCCCTGCTCGGTCAATATGTTCTGGCTGGGGCAACGGGAATACGCCGCGCTGCCCGCATACGCGCGGCATTTCGACCTGTGCCTGATGCCCTTTGCGCTGAACGAGGCCACGGAATTTATCAACCCAACCAAGGCGCTGGAATACATGGCGGCCGGACGCCCGATCATTTCCACAGCGGTGCCCGATGTGGTGTCCAATTTCGGGCACGTGGTCCGGGTGGCACAGGACCATGGGCAGTTTGTCGAACTGTGCCAGAATTCGCTTTCCAGGCCGGACGGCGAAATCATCGAGTGCGGATTGAAAATGGCCGAGCAGAACAGTTGGGAGAGCATCGTCGGCAAGCTGGAGGAGCACGTAAAAGCCGCGATCAAAAGTTAAAGCGGCGGCTTAAAGCGAAAGGTTGCGCATGTATGATTTTTTGATTGTCGGAGCGGGGTTTGCGGGAAGCACGCTGGCGGAAAGGCTGGCCACGCAGTTGAACAAGAAGGTGCTTCTGGTGGACCGCCGGCTGCACATCGGCGGAAACGCCTACGATTGCTTCGACGACTCCGGCATTCTCATCCACAAATACGGACCGCACATCTTTCACACCAATTCGCGACAGGTATTTGATTATCTCTCCCAGTTCACCAAATGGCGCCAGTACCAGCACCGCGTAATGGCCAGCGTGGATGGCATGCTCGTGCCCATTCCCATCAACCTGGACACCATCAATCAATTATACGGGCTGAATCTCAGCTCGCTCGAGGTGGAGGCGTTCTTTCAAACGGTGGCCGAAAAGCGCGAAGCCATCCGCACGTCGGAGGACGTCGTGGTCAGCAAAGTGGGACGCGAGCTGTATGAGAAATTCTTCCGGGGCTACACCCGCAAGCACTGGGGGCTGGATCCCTCCGAACTGGACGCCTCGGTGACCGCGCGGGTGCCAACGCGCACCAACCGCGACTGCCGCTATTTCACCGACACCTACCAAGCCATGCCGCTGCACGGGTTCACGCGACTCTTTGAAAACATGCTTTCGCACGAGAACATCCACGTGCTGCTTAACACCGATTACCGGGAAATTAAAAAATTCATTCCCTACCGCGAAATGATCTACACCGGGCCGATCGACGAGTTCTTCGACTTCCGTTATGGAAAGCTGCCCTACCGCTCCCTGAACTTCCAGTTCGAGACCCACGACACCGCCGTGATTCAGCCAGCGCCGGTGATCAATAACCCCAATGACTTTGCCTACACCCGGGTGACCGAGTTCAAATATCTCACCGGCCAGCACCATCCCAAGACCACGCTGGTTTACGAATACTCGCAGGCCGAAGGCGACCCCTACTACCCAATTCCCCGGCCGGAAAACGCCGAAATCTACCAGAAATACAAGACCCTTCTGGAGACCATGCCCCTGGTGCATTTTTGTGGCCGGCTGGCCACCTATAAATATTACAATATGGACCAGGTCGTGGCGCAGGCCCTGACGCTGTTCTCGAAGCTGGAGGCGCGCACACCCGCCAAATCCAGCGAAACCAAGAGTGGCTCCAAATTGGTTTCCGTGCCCGCTGCCGGCAATGGAAAGGGAAGCGCGCGAAAACCAAGGAGTATTTCCACCGCCGTTTTGAAGCGGTTGCGAACCGGGCAGAGCGGCTGAAGGCCGGGTTTTATTTCACTGAAAGGCCGTTGTAGAGAATCTCCAGGTAGCGGGAGGTATTGATGAAGCCACCACCCCAGTCTTTATATTTTTCTGGAACTCCAGCGGCCTTGACCTGCTCCAGGGTTTTGCCTTCAGCAATGGCCTTTTTTACTTCGCCGATGGTTTCCTGAAGCATCAGGTGAAACGCCTTCAGGTCTTCCACAGACGCCAAAGGGCCATGGCCCGGAATAATTTTTGCGTCAGCGGGAATGGTTTCCAGCACTGTGGCCACAGTCTTCATGTAACCCTCCACTTTGCCGCCGCTGCCCAGGTCAATGAATGGAAAACGACCATTGAAAAACTGATCGCCCATGTGAACCACATTGGCCCCGGTGAAATAAATCACGCTGTCGCCATCGGTGTGCCCGGGCCCATGATGCAGCAGCTTGATTTCCTCGCCGTTGAAATGCACCGAAGCCGAATTGTCAAAAGTGATGACCGGCAGAGCCGGCTTCTGGGCGTCGGACTTCCCGGCCAACCGCTTTCTCACATTGGTTTGCGCCACGATGGAGGCGCCTTTCCCGCCAAAAGCAGCATTGCCACCGGTGTGGTCGCCGTGGACATGGGTGTTGAGAACGAACTTCAGCGGTCCGGGATTCAGTTTTTGCAGGGCCGCCTCAATCTTCTCGCTCAATGGCGCAAACTGGGTGTCGATAATCAGGATGCCGTCAGACCCGACCGAGACGCCAATGTTTCCTCCGGCACCCTCCAGCATGTAAATATTTTTGGCGACGGGAATGGTTTTGATTTCGACATTGGAAAAATCCCTTTGACCGTTGGCAGAGTGGGCAAGGGCCAATGCGAGCGACAGGAAGTAAACCGGGTTTCTCATGCGGGCAAGCTAACAAACCAAAGAACGGAATCAAGCGGGTCAAATGTCAGTTGGCTTCTCAGGTTACACCCGCGCTCGCCCCTAAATAAAATAAAACGGCCCGCCAAATCACTCTGGCAGGCCGTCCTGAAAAACAATCCGCGTTATCAGTGGATGCCCAGCAATTCCACCTCGAACACCAAAGTGCTGCGCGGTGGAATTTTGGGACTGGGGCTGGCATCGCCATAGGCCAGGTTCGGGGGAATTTCAAACTTGAACTTGTCGCCCACTTTCATGAGTTGAACCCCCTCGGTCCAACCGGAGATCACCTGGTTCAACGGGAAACTGATCGGCTGCCCGCGCTGAACGGAACTGTCGAACACCGTGCCGTCAAGCAAGGTGCCGTGGTAATGCACGCGCACGGTGTCGGTGGCTTTGGGAGACACGGTGCCATCGCCTTTTTTGAGCACCTGGTATTTGAGTCCGCTGGGTGTCGTGGTCATATCATTGCTGGTGTCGTTTGCCGCCGGCGCGGCCGTTTCATTTGCTGGGGGATTTTTTGCTTCGCTGGTTTGTGAGGACTTATCGCAGCCCAGAAGCAACAGGGCGGCGGCCATGGTTAATGAGGTTCTTATCAACATATTATTTATGAATCCTGAACTGCGGTGGCAGCGCGCACAGCTTCGGCCATGCCTTCGTCCGGGTCAACGCCGGAAATCAGCGGCACAATGCAGTTCCAGCGACGGCGTTTATTTCACCTTCTTGAACTTATGCAGGCGGCCGAACTTGCTCCATTCGCTCACAACCAGATCGCCTTTTTTGTCCATGGACGCGCCGTGGGGCGAGTTGCAGACGCCCTCCTTCCATTGATCAGGCGGCAGGCCAAAGTTGGCGCGCTGGCTGGCGTCCGGGTTGTCGCCAATCTGCGCGGCGATGTTGCCTTGCTTGTCCAAGACGGTGACGCGTCCCTGCAATTCGGGAAACACCGCGTAATTGCCCTGAAGGTGCACGGCGGCAGGCATGCGCAGATCCTTCTGGATGACACGCACAAAATTGCCGTCCAGATCCCAGTGCTCGACGCGGTTGTTGTTGCGATTGCAGACCAGCAGCAACGGTTTGCCGTGGCGCTTGTCCAGCCCAATTCCGTGGCAGGTTTTGAATTTCCCGATTTCCTCGCCCGGACCCCCAAAGGCTTTCACGAAGTTGCGGTTTTTGTCGAACTTGAGCACGAAGTTCGACCCGTAACCATCCGCCACGAAAATGGAACCGTCCGGAGCAACCGTGACCGCGCAGGGTTTGAACCCCTTCTCGTCCTTGTAGAGACCCGACTCCTTGGGATAGCCCAGGGTCCACACCACGCTGCCGTCGAGCGTAAGCTTGACGACCTGATGCTCCGAGGGACGCGCGGCATAAATGTATTCGACGCCTTTTTCAGAGCGGATTTCCAAGGCGTGAATGCGGGTTGGGCCAAACGACCTTACATACTTGCCTTTGGGCGAAAACACGACGATTCCGCGCTCGGTGTCGGTGGTGACATACACATTTCCTTTTTTGTCGATAACCGCGCCGCCGTGGCAGGGACCCAGTGACTGGTTGCCGGGATTTTCCTCAAAGAAATTGGGCACCAGCGAATACTTCAGTTCGCCGGCGAATGCGGTGGCTGAGGTCATGGCAATCAACAACAACAGGGCTTGGGAAATACGATTCATGGTGTGCTTATATTTGTTGGTAAGTATTACGGAGCGGTGAGGTTTTTAAGACCCGAGGAGGAAATTTGCAACCGTTGAATCGCTTCGCTCGAGTTTCGAAGCCTTTTATCCCACGCTGCCCTCGAGGCTGATGCCCAGCAATTTTTGGGCTTCCACGGCAAACTCCATGGGCAACTGCCGAAAGACTTCCTTGCAGTAGCCGTTGACGATCATGTTCACGGCGTCCTGATTGGAAATCCCGCGCTGGTTGAGATAAAAAATCTGGTCCTCGCCAATCTTTGAGGTGGTGGCCTCGTGCTCCACGCGAGCGGTTTTGTTCCGCACTTCAATATAGGGAAACGTGTGCGCGCCGCACCGATCACCAATTAGAAGGGAGTCGCACGAGGAATAATTCCGGGCGTCGACCGCGTTTTTCATCACCTTGACCAGCCCGCGGTAACTGTTGTTGCCATGGCCGGCGGCAATGCCCTTGGAAACAATCGTGCTGCGGGTGTCGCGGCCGATATGGATCATCTTGGTGCCGGTGTCGGCCTGCTGATGGTGATTGGTCAGCGCGACGGAATAGAATTCCCCAACCGAGTTGTCGCCCAAAAGAATCACGCTCGGGTATTTCCACGTGATGGCCGAGCCGGTTTCCACCTGGGTCCAGGAGATTTTGGCGTTGGCCCCGGCGCACTTGCCTCGCTTGGTGACAAAATTGTAAATGCCTCCCCTGCCCTCCTTGTCGCCGGGATACCAGTTCTGGACGGTGGAATACTTGATTTCAGCGTCCTTCATGGCGATCAGCTCCACCACGGCAGCGTGAAGCTGATTTTCATCCCGCATCGGCGCGGTGCAGCCTTCGAGATAACTCACGTAACTGCCCTCCTCGGCGATGATCAGGGTGCGCTCGAACTGGCCAACGCCCGCCGTGTTGATGCGGAAA
>CALJZV010000101.1 GCA_937983475.1 uncultured Verrucomicrobiales bacterium | reverse complement strand
AGTATTTTTTTTTTTTTTTTTTTAACACGGACGTATCCCGCCTTTGATTTTTCGTTTTTTTTTCAACTGATGGTCTAAAAATTTACAGGCCAGATCCCGCGCCTGGGGCGTGAATGCATGCTCGCCATCAAAAACGTGGCATTGGAATTTTTCCATGGCGTTGTTGCGTTCATAAACCTTTCTAACGTCCTCCTCAATCCATTGCATATCGCCAACCTGTGGAAAAATGCTGTCCTGGTTGGCCACCGAGAGGAACAGTGCGCGCGGGGCGATTGCGGCGAACAAATGATGAAAGTCAACCGGCGCATCATGCATCCGGCCCTCAAACGCGCCAAGCCGCGGCATCAATGCCGTTCGCCGATACCAGCGTTCCGGAAGGTTGTCGGCGCGAAAACAGGTAAAACCACAACTCACCACGCCTGCCTTGATGCGATCGTCAAAGGCCATTGCAAAAAGCGTTCCATAACCGCCATGCGAATGGCCAATTGAGCCGATGCGATTTTTGTCCACTTCAGGAAGCGTTTGCAGAAAATCCACGGCACGCATGGCGTCGTCCACCATCTTGGACATGATGCTGCGGCCGGAGTTCCCGTAATAAATTCTGACCGCATCGCCATAGTGGCAGTAGAAACTCCCTCCGACCTGGTAGCGTTCGCCAAAGCAAATGGCATCCGGACAAAGCGTGATGAAGCCGCGCTCGGCGAGCAGCGGGCCAAACGCGAGTTCCGGCTGGATTTCATCAACAGCCGCGCATTGGTCTTTGCCGCTGCGAACGGTCTGGTGCAGACAGAGCATTGCCGGGGTATTTTTCTTTTGCGCCGACCTGGGCACAAAAAGCCAGGCGCGAATCGGTTCACCCGGGTCCCCTATGTATTCCACCTTCTTGCGGACATAATTGGGAAATTTCGTTTCTTCAAGAACCTTGGCTTGCAGCGGCGCTGAGTTTCTTTGGGAAGGCCCGAGCAGATCGCGCCAGGCCGCAAGGATTTGATTTCGCAGTTGTGGGTTGCCCGCGGGCTTTCGTTGGTCATTCAAGTGGAAGTCCAGGACGGGCTCCAAATCCTTTTTTCCAGATTGCGAGGTGAGGATTCGCGAGACTTGCTCTGGATGTGCCTTTCGATACGCCTCAAAATTCCATTCCGCAGGCGGGGATTGGCCATGCGTTTCCCCGCAGAAAATCCAGCACAGAATCCAAACTCTCATTAGAGCTATGGAACAAAATGGCAAACGTGAATATTTCCGAATACGAACACTTTCCATGAGGGCTTGAAATACCATCGTTTTGAACCGAGTGCGCTTACATTTCGCTATGAATAAAATATAGCCTGTTCGGCAATATGGTGAACTAAGTAGTGGAGGGAAGGCGGA
>CALJZV010000100.1 GCA_937983475.1 uncultured Verrucomicrobiales bacterium | reverse complement strand
AAGCGGAAGCTGCTTCGCGCCGCCCTTCTCGAAAATGCGCAGGATGTTGCCGGGTTGCGCCAGCGCAAAGCGCGGGAGCGGATCGAGGTAAGGCAGGATGCCGTGCTTGCGGGTTTCCTCCGGCGTGACGGGTGTCGGGTTGACGAGCCGGAGCGGCGCGCCGTCGGCGCCATAGGCCTGGCCGTAGCGGTAATTTTTGTGCGGCACACTGCCGTTATTGTAGAGAGCCGCGCCCCACAGCATCGCGCCGTGGTTCATCATGCTGTTCTGCACATGGTCTATAATTTTCTGATGGCACAGACCGCACGACTGGTCGGCCACGCGCAGGTCGCCCGGGTTGACGAACCGGATGAACTCCAAAGATTCGTGGTTGAGCAGCACGCTGGAATCCACGGGATTGGCCGAAGACTGCCAGAAGATCGGGTTGCGCGGCTCGCCGTGCGCCTTGCGCAGGGTCAGTCCCGGCGTGGGATTGCCGCCATGGCAATCGGTGCAGCCGAGGACCACATTGGGCGATGCGTGCATGTCCTCGACGCCCTTGTGGCATTCGATGCATCCCACGCTTTTTAAAAAAGCCTCCTCGGGCGTCTGGTCAATCCAGTTGCGGGGCGGAAGTTTTTCCGGAGCCGGCCGGGACACATCGCGCGGCACGGAAATCGCCGGGCCGAAACCCGCGTCCGGGATCGCCGACGCGGCGCAGGCCCACGCCAGCAGCGCCGCGCACGCGACGCGCGCCAGCCCCCGTGAACGCCCTTGAAATGTGTTTTGCAATGGCATGTTGTCAGTAAGTAAACGTGACCGCGAACAGCCCGCTGTAAAGGAAGGCGTCCGCCTGGCCGGTTTGACCGGGCCCAAAACCGTCCACCGGCAGAGTGTTCCTGCGGTAAATGTCCTTGAATCCTCTGCCGGGAATCAGCGCGCCGAACCCGGTGGAAATAATAACATTGTCCGTGAGCAGCGGGCGATATTGAAAACCGATGCTCAGGTCAATGCCCAGCTCCGGATCAATTCTGGCGGTTTGCAGCGCGGTCTGGAGGGAATCGGTGTGGCTGAACCGGATGTAGTTCGCGTTGAGAAAACTTCGGAGCTTGGGCGTCAGTTCCAGCTCCGCGCCCACGCCCAGCAGCAACACGCCGGGATTGACGAAATTGGCCTGCCCCTCGGTTTTGCTGGTGCGCAGATTCGGAAAAAGGCTGTTGCGCGTCTTGAGCAGCACGGCGGTGCCGCCGAGGTTGAATCCCTGCCGCACAAAGTAACTGAACGGGCCGCCGGTGAAGTTGGCGTTGTCCACGATGGTGTCGAATCCACCGGCCGTGCCGTCATCGGCGTCATCGTCGCCCGAGGCGTAGAACACCGAGGCCTTGTAGCGCACCCAGTCGCGGTCGTAGGACAGCTCCAGCGCGGCCATCTGGGCATTGATGCTCGTCGGCCGGCCTGCCAGCCCGTTGAATTCATCGCGACCGAACGCCTGGTAAAACGCATGGCTCAGATTCAGCCGGCCGATGTGGCCGTCGCCGGTCCATCCCAGGTAATAGGCGCGCACGTCGTGCTCGACGACGGTGCCGATGGGCGCGGGCCGCGCGATGTTGCCGTTGCGGTCGTAGTGAATGCCGCCGTCATCCAGGCTGGCGTGGAAACTCCACTGCGCGGTGTAGCCTTTGCGCAGGAAATCCTGGCGGTAAAGATTGGCCACAATCACCCGCTGGTCGCGCATGGAGAACCGGTTCAATTCCGAGAAGGTGTCCTTCTCCATCAGCTCGAACACCGCGAGGTTGTATTGCCACAGGTTGTTGGCGGCGTTGCCGAACAGGCGCGCGCCGAGGTTGGATTCGTTGAAAATAAAGCCGCGAAAATCGCTGTTGAAAATCTGGATGCCCGCCTTGACCGCGATGAAGTCATAATTCACCGAAAGGTCGCCCTGGTGCAGCTCGCCAAACGCCTCCTGCAGGGCGATGTGGTCCCGCGTCCGAGTGGTGTGGTGGTCCCCCGCGAAATTGGCGGGCGCGCCTGTCACCGGAGGCGAGACGGGCGGATTCAGGATCGCGTCAATGTCGCCGGGGTTGACCACAAAACTGTTGTCGGGCGGCGGCGAATTGTCCCGGAAATCGCTGCCGCGCGGGTCGGGGTTCACAATGCCCGCCTCCTTCACGTCGAGGTAATTGATGTTGAAGACCGGCTGCACGCGCAGCATCCAGTGCACGGGCTGGAAGACCGTTTCGCCCTTGAACAAATCGGCGGTGAACGAAAGGTTGTTCTGCACGCTCAACTGCTCGCTTTGCCCGTAGAATTCCGCCGAACCCACGCGCGCCGCGCTGACACCGCTGGGCACCGGCAAACGGCGTCCCTCGAACTCGGTCTGCGTTCCGGCAATGAGGTTGAGGAAAATGTCCTGCCCGATTATGGGCGCGTCACCCTTGAGCACGCTTTGCTTATACGGGTGCCACAGCGCGGGAGTCGGGCTTTCATACGGCGTTTCCGTGTCGCCTGACGTGTAGCGCCGCCACGGCGTGAACCCAATGCGCCAGCGCTTGGTCATGGGGACGGCGTTGGCGGGATAACCCAGTTGCCGCGCGGCCAGCGGGTAGTGCGGGTTTTCAAAATGCGTCTCAATGTGCTCGTTGGCTATGGCGTTCTCGCGGGGGAGTTGAAGTCCCGGCGGCAACGGGCCGCGCCCGTAACGGTCGGGCTTCCTTTGGGTTTGGGTTGAAACGATTTCCTTGCTGCGGACGTTTTGTCGCGGCAATGCCATGCGTTGGTCCAGCGGTTCGTGGCCGAAGGGCGGCTTGATGCCAAACTCCACGCGAAAAAACGGCTCGGGTTTGGGTGGCGTCGGAGTCGGGTCCGGGTTGAATTGGTCGGGCGGCAGCGGCGCAGAGTCGCTGACACGAATGGCCAGGCGAAGAGTGGATTCATCCTCGGACAGGAACGGCGGAAACCCGGCGGTCTTTGGGTCAGGATTGAATTCCGAAGGCGGCAGCGGGGGAACGCCCAGCGACATTGTTTGAAACGGCTTTAAAAAGCCCGGCTCGGCTTGCTCAAGAAGCTTTGCCTGTTTCCGTTTTTTAAACCAGGAAAGCAGGTCGCCTTGGGCCGGCGAAACAAGCAGGCAGAAAACCGCTGACAGAATCAGAAGTCTCTGAACTGCGCTGCAAGGCCAGCTCCCGAAAATGGCGCGCCAAATCACTTGAGAATGGGAATGGATTTTTACCCGCAAATGCAAGGCGCAAGAGCAGGTTCGGCGAATTGTCGGCCCGCTGGGGCACTGCGCGCTTGGAAGGCGCGGCCCAAACCGCCATACTCCGGCTCATTCACCCGAGACAAGACAGTGTGAGCAAAGGCATCGTCCGCGCCTTGTTGCGGGGATTGGCGGCGCAGTTGGTGTTTCTGCGAACCCGAGCGGCCGGACGCTGGCCGGCTTTTATTTTCTCATCGGTGCTTTGGTGCGCGGCGGTGCCCGAAGGGTTCTCCTCGTCCGGTTTCTTTGTTCCCGTGCGTGAAGTGGAGGGTTTTTATCACGCGGCGGCGTCCTTCTATAAACGCGGTGACGGAGGAAACCAAAAGAACTCGCAGTCCATTGGCATCCCGCTGGAGGGGTTTTCAAGGAACCCGGCCTGGCAAACGCGCGAGCAGCACCGCGCCAGGGCAAGCCTGCTTTCCCACTTGGAGCACAAGCACGGTTTTAATCAACCAATGGATTTGGCGGCGAACACAGTTGGAGCCAGCGCGGAATTTACCCGGTCGCCCGATTGGAGCAGTCACCTTGGCATCGGCCCGTTTCCAAAAGCCGAAGCGCAGTTGGGACAACTCTGGAACTGGGCGCGAATGATGGCGTTGGTCCAGCACACTTCGGGCGCTGGAAGCCGGATGATCGTGGCAAAAAATCCCGGGGGCACCGGATTCTGGACGGTGGACTCGGAGGGCAAGGTCACCGCGTTTGACGGCGCGCCGCATTTGGGGTCGCTGTCGGGCAAAACCGTGAACGCGCCGATTGTCGGGATGGCAGCGCGGCCGCAGGGGGACGGCTATTGGCTGGTGAGCAGCGAGGGAGACGTGTTTGCCTTCGGGCAGGCGCCCGTTCATGGATCAATGGCGGGGCAATCGTTGTCCGAGCCGGTCGATGGGATTGTTCCGACGGCCGACGGCAACGGCTACTGGCTGTGGGCGCGGGACGGCGGTGTGTTCTCCTTCAAGGCGCCCTTTCGCGGCTCGGTGGGCGGACGTGGATTCAACAACATCGTCGGCATGGCGGCCACGCCGCGCGATGGCTACTGGCTTCTGCGTGCCGACGGTGAAGTGTTCGCGTTTGAAGCGCCGTTTTTGGGCAGCGTGTCCGGCCAGGGATTCAGCGACTTCCACCGCTTGGAGGCCACTGCTGACGGAAAAGGATACTGGCTGGCGCGGGAGGATGGCTCGGTTTTCACTTTTGGCCTCGGACTGAAGGACGGACCTGATCCGTTGCTGCGGGACATGGCCACGCTGTTGCGTCGTTCGGGTTCGCACACACCGGCGACAGACATTCCCCAGTATGCCGCGCAGGTGTGGCAGGTGGACGAGGGGCTGCCCCACAATACCGTGCGCGCCGTGTTGCAGACGCGGGACGGTTACTTGTGGACGGGAACCTCGGAGGGCCTGGCACGGTTTGACGGCATGCGGTTCGAGGTCGTTGATAATGCGCTGGTGAAAGGCCAGATGATCTCGGCGCTGGCCCAAACGCGCGATGGCTCGCTCTGGGTGGGAACCGAAACCAACGGCGTGGCGGTGCTGCGCGATGGGCAGTGGCGACATTTGTCGCAAACCAATGGCCTTGGCCCGGGCGCGGTTCGCAGCCTGTGCGGCAGCCGGGATGGGTCGGCCTGGATTGGCACCACGACCGGACTGTT
>CALJZV010000099.1 GCA_937983475.1 uncultured Verrucomicrobiales bacterium | reverse complement strand
TATATTTTTCCATGAGCACATTCTCTCGACTGAAAGACAAATGGGTGTTGATCACCGGCGCGTCCAGCGGCTTTGGCGCGGCGGCGGCCTTGAAGTTCGCGCAACACGGTGCCCGCCTGTTGCTGGGCGCGCGCCGGGAGGATCGCCTGGCGCAGGTGGTGGCCGAGGCCAAGAGCGCGGGCGCGCCAGAAGCGCATTTTCATTTTCTCGACGTTTCAAACACCGACAGCGTGGAGCAATTCCTGCGATGTGCGCGCTCCAAGACCGAGCGCGTTCATGTGCTGTTGAACAACGCTGGCGGCGCGCACGGCTTGGACCCGGTGGCCACGGCCAAGGACGAGGATTGGGAAGCGATGTTTCAGTCCAATGTGCTTGGAGTGCTGCGGGTGACCCGCGCGACATTGCCCCTGATTCCTCACAACGACGGCGCGTGCATCATCAACATCGGCTCCATTGCGGGGCATTTGGCGTACGAGGGAGGCGCGGCCTATTGCGCAGCCAAGGCAGGCGAGCGCAAAATCACTGAGGCGCTGCGCCTGGAGCTGAATGGAACCGGCATTCGCGTCGGCACCATTGATCCGGGCCTTGCGGAAACAGAGTTTTCGCTGGTGCGCTTCAAGGGCGACGAAGGTCGGGCGAACAAGGTTTACGAGGGCACCGAGCCGCTGACGGCGGAGGACATTGCCGAAACCATTGTCTGGGTGGCGAGCCGTCCGCCGCATGTGAACATTGATGAACTGGTCATCAAGCCCACTTGCCAGGCGGCCATCTACAAAATACACCGGCAGAAAAAATGACCTCACCTTCGAGAGCGTTCAGATCGCCCATCCCTTCCGATACTCCTTGTGCAGGAACGCGTCGGCCGCGCGGGTGTTGGTGACCTTCAGGGCGTCCGAATCCCAGGCCAGTTTTTGCCGGCTGCGATAGGCGGCGATGCCCAGCAGCACCGTTTCGGTCAGCGCCCCGGCGTAGTCGAAGTTGCACGTGGTCGGGCTGCCGGTCTTGCAGGCCTGGATCCATTCGGCATGATGGCCGATGGAATCGGCAATGGTGCGTTTGGGCGGGGTGAAATTCTGGAATCGAGACTCCGGCAGCAGGCGGTGCTTGGAATAGTCGGCGATCAGCATGCCTTTATTTCCCACAAACAAGACGCCGCTTTCCCACTCCGTGGCCAGCGTTTCGCTCAAAAGCTGCGGGCGTTTCCCGCCGTCGTACCAGGTCATGTTCACCGCTGGCTGCGCGCCGCGCTTGGCAAACCCGTAGTGGACAATTGTCCAGTCGGGCGTCAGTTCCGGATGCGGCTCAGGCCCCTCGGCTTCAATGGTGGAGGGCGCGCGGAGATTGAGCGCCCAGAACGGCAGGTCCATGAAATGGCAGCCAAAATCGCCCAGTGTGCCGCCGCCAAAGGCCCAATGTCCGCGCCAATTGCGCGGGTGATAGGCGGAATGAAAGTCGCGTTCCTGTGCCGGCCCCAGCCACAGGTCCCAATGCACGTGCCTGGGAACGAGCATGGAGCCGGCCGCTGGCACCACGGGAGTGTTGCCCTTCTTCCAGACGTGGCATTCGGACACCGTGCCGATGGCGCCGCTTTGGACCAGCTCCACGACGCGGCGATAGTTGGCCCCGGCATGAATCTGGATGCCCATTTGCGTGGCGAGCTTTTTGTTCTTCGCCGCAGCCTGCCGGACGATGCGCGCCTCGCGCACAGTGTGGGTCAGCGGTTTTTCGCAATACACGTGGCGTCCGGTCTGTAGCGCGCCGACGGTGGCGACAGCATGGGTGTGGTCGGCAGTGCTGATGACCACAGCGTCAATGTTCTTTTCATCCAGAACTTTTCTGAAATCGTTGAACTTTTTGGCTTGGGGAAACTTCTGCGCCGCTGACCGCAGGTAATTGTCGTCCATGTCGCAGAGCGCGACGATGTTCTCGCCCTCGACGCCGCGCAGGTTGCTGCCGCCGCGATTGGCCACGCCGATCACGGCAATGTTGAGCTTGTTGTTCGGCGAGTTGCCGCGAACAAAGGCGCTGCTGCCGATCCAAAAGGCCGAGGCAGCGAGAGAGGAGTTGCGGAGAAACTTACGGCGTGAGACTGGCTGGTTCATGGCGAAAATTGAGTCAGTTTTATTTCGTTCAGACAAGCCGTCATTTCTGGGGAGTGATGGAGCGCGGTTTTATTTCCTCGAAACTTCCGGCGGGAAGTGGCAAGGAGAATGGCGTTCATGAAAACCGTCGTTTTAATAACCTCCGCGCTGATGCTCATGACCTCTCCCGTTTTTTCGCAGCCGGAAAATCTGAAAGTCGTTCAGGAAAAAACCGCCGCCCGGATCAAGGAAATCGCCGCCAAATCGCGCGGCGCGCTCGGCGTGGCGGTGGTGGACCTGACCACCGGCGAGCGCTTCGGCCTCAACGAGCACCTGGTTTTTCCGCAGGCCAGCGCCATCAAGATCGCCATCTTGATGGAGGTCTTCAAACAGGCCGAGGAGGGCAAATTCAAGCTCACCGACGCCCGGCGCATCCAGAAGCAGGACAAGACCGGCGGCAGCGGCGTGCTGGTGGAATTGGGCGACGGCTCGGTGGAGATGTGCATTGGCGACCTGTGCGTGCTGATGATTGTCCTGAGCGACAACACCGCTACCAATCTGCTGATTGATTTGGTGGGCAAGGAGAACATCAACCGCACCCTGGCGTCGCTCGGGTTCAAGGAAACGAAGGTGCAGCGGCGCATGATGGATGTCGCCGCATCGCACCGCGGCGAGGAGAACCTGTCCACGCCCGCCGAGGCGGCGCGCATCATGGAGTTGTTGTTCAAGGGAGAGTTTGTCAGCCGCAAGGCTTGCGACGATATGCTCGCAATTTTGAAAAAATCAAAAAGCACCAACCTGAAGGCTGGTTTGCCCGAGGACGTCACCATCGCCTCCAAGCCCGGCGGCATTGCCGGCGTGGCGACCGAGTGGGCCATCGTTTATGTGAAGGAACGTCCATACGCCATCGCGGTCATGGAAAATTACGGTTTGGGGGATGCGCCCGAGGCGATGAAGGAAATCTCGGGGACGGTGCATGATTATTTTTCCCGCTTGGGCCGGGCCACTGCCCACGGGGCGCTGGTGGACAAGCCGAAGTGAGTGGAGCGCCGAACCGCTTTATTTAACCAGGAGCGTCTCCTGTGGGCGCTGTGGCGCCACGGTGGAACGGAATGCTTTTTCAAAGG
>CALJZV010000098.1 GCA_937983475.1 uncultured Verrucomicrobiales bacterium | reverse complement strand
GCGGGTTTCCGCACGGGCGCGATTCCTGGATTTCCGCCGCCGCCACCAGTTGGGCCGTGATGGCGTTGAGCCTGCCCGACCCCGGCGACAATGTTTTGAAAAAACAGAAGCGTGTCGCTCAGGCCGCGAAAAGCGATCCACGGCAACGGTGACGGCGTGGGAGAGTTATTCCGGGGTTACGGAATATTTCTTCCCAGGCGAGCAAGCGGTTTCGGCGAAAAATGGGTCAATGCCTGAAGTGCCTGACTTCGGTGAAGGCCATGGCCAGGCCGCGCTCGTCGGCGGCGGCAATCACCTCGGCGTCGCGCACCGAGCCGCCCGGCTGAATGGCCGCGGTCGCCCCCGCCTCAGCGGCGGCAATCAGGCCGTCAGGAAAGGGAAAAAACGCGTCGCTGCACACCACGCTTCCCTTTAAAGAAAGTTTGGCCTCGCCCGCCTTCCAGACCGCGATGCGGCTGGAATCCACGCGGCTCATTTGCCCCGCGCCGACGCCCAGAGTGCGATCGCTGCCCGCATAGACAATGGCGTTGGACTTGACGTGCTTGACCACGCGCCAGCCAAAAAGCATCGCCTCCAGCTCGGCCTCGTTGGGTTGGCGTTTGGTGACAATTTTCAGGTCGCCGGCGCGCACGGTTTTCAAATCGCGCTGCTGCATCAGGAACTATTCCCCGCCCACGCTGCGCATGTCCCACGGCAGGGACTGCGCCGTATTCTTCAACACTTTGAGCAGGCGCAGGTTCTTTTTCTTCTGAAGCAGGGCCAGGGCGTCCGGTGTGAAATCCGGCGCCACGATGACTTCGCTGAAAATTTCCGCGATGGCTTCGGCGCAGGCCAGGTCCAGCGGTTGGTTGACCGCAATGATGCCGCCAAAGGGCGCCTGGTTGTCGGTGGCATACGCCTTGTCCCAGGCCTCACGCAGGCTGGCGCCGCTCCCCACTCCGCAGGGGTTGGTGTGCTTGAGAATGGCCAGCGTCGGCCTGTCGCCCTCAAATTCGCCAATCAACGCGGCGGCGGCGGTCAGGTCGAGAATGTTGTTGTAGGAAAGCTCCTTGCCGTGAAGCTGCGCGAAGTAGTCCTTGAATTTGCCGTAGAGCGCGGCCTTCTGGTGCGGGTTCTCGCCGTAACGCAGCGTTTGCGCCTGCGGGGCGCTGACGGTCAATTGGCTGGGCAGCGCAGCGGTTTCCTCGGCTTCCAGGCCGTAGGTTTTCGACAAATAACGGGCAATCATGCCGTCGTAGGCGGAGGTGCGGGCGAAGACCTTGGCCGCGAGTTTGCGGCGCAGTTCCAGGGATGTTTCCCCCGATGATTTCACCTCGGCGGCCACCGCATCGTAGTCCTGGGGGTCAATCACCACCGTGACGCTCTCATGGTTCTTGGCGGCGCTGCGCAGCATGGACGGCCCGCCGATGTCGATGTTCTCGATGGCGTCGTGCAGGGTGACATCCGGTCTGGCGATGGTCTGCTCGAAGGGGTAAAGGTTCACCACCACCAGGTCGATCGGCTGGATGGCGTGCTTCTTGACGGTTTTTTCGTGCTCCTTGTGGCCGCGTAAATAAAGCAGGCCGCCGTGGATTTTCGGGTGCAGCGTCTTGACGCGGCCATCGAGCATTTCGGGAAAGCCCGTGTAGGCGCTCAGGTCGGTGACAATCAGCCCGGCGTCCCGCAGGGCCTTGGCCGTGCCGCCGGTGGAGATCAGTTCCACGCCGGCCTCCTTGAGCGTTTGGGCAAACGGGATCAAGCCGTTTTTATCGAAGACAGAGAGCAGCGCGCGTTGAATTTTGGGCATAAGAGCGGTCTAAAAAATCTCAAACACCCCGGCAGAGTCAATGGGCAAATCCCGAACACCCTTGGCTGATGAAAAAATATAACCGCGCTGCCGTGAATCTCGATTGAACTTGCCGCGCGCCTCTTACACACTGTGCGCCGCCATGGGCGCACAATGGAAACAAGCCGGCCGCGAGGCCAACGCACAGAAAAAAGGCCAGGTTGTCGTGAAACTGGTCCGCGAAATCATGGTCGCGGCCAAGCTCGGCGGCCCGGACCCTGACTTGAACGCTCGCCTTGCCGCCGCAGTGGAAAAGGCCAAGAAGGCCTCCGTCTATCGCGACACCATTGACCGCGCCATCAAGAAGGGGGCGGGCATCGGCGACGAGAAGATCGAATACGAGCTGGTCACCTACGAGGGCTTCGCTCCGCACAAGGTGCCTGTCGTTGTCGAATGCCTCACCGACAACCGCAACCGCACCGCCCCGGAAATCCGCACGTTGTTCAAGGCCGGCTCCCTGGGGCAGCCCGGCTGCGTCTCCTTTTTCTTCAATCATTTGGGTGTGGTCGAGGCCACCCATGCCGACGCCAGCCGTGATGCCGAGGGCGACGCCATCGAGGCCGGCGCGCAGGAAGTGGAGCCGCTGGAGGCCAATGAAATCCCCGAAAGCCAGAAGGGCGCACGGTTTCTGACCGAAATCAAGGACCTGGATGCCGTCTCCAAGGCGCTCAAGGCCGCCGGATGGAATATTCTCGCCTCGGAAATCCGCTACATCGCCCAGGAATTCCGTGACCTGGACGACACCGCGCGCAAGGAGGTCACTGAATTCCTGAACGACCTCGATGATCACGACGATGTTCACCGCGTTTACGCTGCGTTGAAGTAAGGCCGGGGTTCCACTCACTCTTCAATTTTTCACTCAAAATTGTGCTTCTTCGCTTTTGCCGGGGAAGTAACATCGCGCCATGCCTTTCAGAAAAATAAAACCGTTTCGTGACCTTCTGCCGTTCGCCATTCTGCTTCTGGCCGCCTTTTATTTTTCCACAAGCGCCGCCGCGCAAACCGCCGCAACCAACGGCGTTTTCTGGACCGACATCCGTTCTCTGGGCGTCGAAGGTCAGGGCTGGACCGCGACTAAAAAGCCTTATGACCGCCTCCCGTCCAAGGCCGAGGGCGTCGTTCGCGGACCGGTGTGGAACCTGAGCCGCGATTCGGCAGGCATGCACGTGCGGTTTGTCACCGACGCCACCAACATCCTTGCCCGCTGGGCGGTGACCTCCAGCCGCCTGGCCATGCCGCACATGGCCGCCACGGGCGTCAGCGGCCTCGATCTTTACGTGAAGACCGACAAGGGCGACTGGCGCTGGCTGGCTGTGGGTCAGCCCAAGGAGATGACCAACTCCGTCACGCTGGCCAAGGAACTGCCGCCGGGCTTACGCGAATATCTCCTCTACCTGCCGCTCTACAACGGAACGCAGTTTGTCGAAATCGGCTTGCCCCAAAGCGCAACACTGCGCAAGGCCGGCGCATGGGGTCCAGGCGGGCGCAAGCCGATTGCCTTTTATGGCACGTCCATTCTGCACGGCGCCTGCGCGTCTCGGCCCGGCATGGTGCACAGCGCGATTGTCTCGCGGCGCTTTCATTTTCCGCACATCAATCTGGGCTTCTCCGGCAATGGCAAAATGGAGCCCGAACTGGCCGACCTTCTGGCCGAACTTGATCCCAGCGTGTATGTGCTCGACTGCCTGCCGAACATGACCGCACAGGACGTCGCCGAGCGCGTGGAACCGTTCGTGAGAAAACTCCGTGCGGCTCATCCCTCGACACCAATCGTGCTGGTGGAGGATCGCTCCTACACCGACTCATTTCTGGTTGCCTCCAAGCGCGAGCGCAACGAAACCAACCGCAAGGAACTGAAGGCGGCTTCTAGGAAATTAAAGCAGTCGGGCGTGAAGCACCTCTATTACATCAAGGGTGAGCATCTGCTCGGCAGTGACGGCGAAGGCACTGTGGACAGCTCCCACCCCACCGACCTGGGTTACATGCGGCAGGCCGACGCGTTTGCCAAGGTGCTCGGGCCCATTCTGCGAAAAGCCGCCCGTCAGTAAATTAAACGGGATTTCGAAACTCAGGCAGCCTTCCGGGCCCAGCGGAGCTTTGCCGGAGCCGAGCGCGGATTGTCATGGCGTTCCTGAGGTGTGGGCCGGATAACGTCGTGTGAAATCTCCGCGTAAACGCCATCGCGCAACCCGGCCTCATAGCTTTTTTTTACCCGCCGGTCCTCGCCGGAATGAAAGGTCAGAATCGCCACGCGCCCTCCGGGGTTCAGGCAAAGCGGCAGGTTGCGAAGAAACGTGTCGAGCGCCGAAAACTCGTCGTTCACCGCAATGCGCAGCGCCTGGAACACGCGGCGCACGGTCAGGTCGGCCTCGTCCTTGCCCAGGCGCGGCAATGCTTCGCGAATCGCCTCGGCCAACGCCTTGGTCGTCGCAAAGGCGCGTCCCGCCAGCGCGGGCGCCAGCAACGCGGCACGCGGTTCGTCGGCGTTTTCCACCAGCACGTTGGCCAGCGCCTCCGGGGAAAGTTTCTTCAGCAGTGCCGAGGCCGGTTGACCGCGCTGGGGATTCATCCGCATGTCGAGTGGCCCTTCAAATTTCGTCGAAAAACCGCGCGCCGGGTCGTCAATCTGCATTGAGGACAACCCCAGGTCCGCGAGAATGACATCCGCTCCGGACAGGCCCTGCTCGGCGAGCACCTGAGGCAGACCGGCGAAATTGCTCCGGTGCGCGGTGAAGGTGTCCGGGCCAAACCCCAGTTGCCGCAGGCGCGCCTCGGTCTTCGGAAGTTCGATGGGATCGGCATCCAGCCCGATCAACTTTCCGCCGGGTTGCAGGCGCGGCAGCACTTCACGGGCGTGCCCGCCGAAACCGAGCGTGCAATCCACGGCAACTTCGCCGGGCTGGGGCGCGAGCACGCCGAGAATTTCCGCCACCATGATCGGGCGGTGCGTGCCGGCGGGCGTTTTGCCCGAGGCGAGCACCTTGGAAACGGTTTCGCCGTATTTTTCGGGGGCGTGTTCCTTGTATTTTTCCTCGAACCGGCGCGGGTATTTGCCCGAATAACGCGGGCGGCGCCGATGCGGCGTTGATGGCTCTGGAGCGGGTTGTGAGTCCTCGGTCGGCACGTTCAGGTCTGTAGAAAATATACTGCGCCCACGCGCTTTATCTCACCTCGGCCAAAAGCAGCTTCATCATTTCCTCGGCAGCGCCCGAGGCGACTTCGCGGATGCGCTTGCGGTCGGTGCCGTCGCCCCATTCATAGGTGATGCACGGCGCGCCAAATTGAAGGTAGCCCCAGACCTTGGAGGTGCCGCTGCGCGGGTCGTGCGAGCCGCTGCGCTCAATCTTGTAGCCGGGAAACCGGTTGCCGATCGCGCCCAGCCAGTTGGCGGTGAAATTCTCGGGGAACGTCTTTTCCTTGTCGGACTGCGTGTAGAAGAGGTCGTGCGAGGTGGAATGAAAATCGAGAATGAGATAGGGCTTTGCGCCGGGCTCGGCGGCGAGCTTGATGAAATGATCGCGCACCAGCCGCGTCTCGGGCTGGGCAAAGGTTCTCCAGTCTCGGTTGAGGTCCACCCCGCCCATGTTGTGCCGCCAATGGCCGTTTTCGACGCCGTCGGGATTCATCAGCGGAATGACCACCGTGCGGAACTGCTTGCGGAACTCCTTCGCCAGCGCCGACGGCCCGGCGACGGTTTCGGTGAAGTGCATCAGGCCGAATGACCCGGTGACTTCCGGAGGATGCTGCCGGCCGATGATGAACACGTAATTGCGCTTCTGCGATTCGGTGATCTCCAACTGGTCGATTGGGCGGTCCTGCATGGAGCGGCCGACCGGGCTTTTTTTCACGTGCGACAGCCGGCTCAGGTTGTTCATCCACGCGTTCAACTCCTTGGCGGTGATCAGTTCCTGCGCGGACACCCAAAGCGGCTTGGGCCCGACGGACAGCGTCAGCACGGCTTCATTTTTCTCGCGGTCATGACGGTAGGCGTTGGCGCCAAGCATCGTCCACCGAACGCCGTCGGGGCTGATTTTGGGATGGTACCGGTGGCGTCCCTCCTTGTAGGTAAGCTTCACGGTGATGGTCCTGGACTTGCTGGAAACCACCTTGAAAGCGTACCACGCGCTGTTGTTGATCGGGGCGTTCTCCGGGGTGATCAAAATCGTGAAGGCGTTGCTGCCGGTCTGGGAGCAATCGTTCAATCGCGCCCCGGCAAACTCGTTGTTGAAGCGCACCCCGGCTTCCTTGAATTCGTAGGTGCGGCGCGTCTGAAGCTGGACGGCGTTGCCTGCCGCGGGCGTTGGCAACAAGGCCAACGACAGCAGTAGCCAGAGACTGGTCTGGAGCGATTGAAACCGGAAACGAGGTGTCATGCGGCGCGCATGATGCCCGGTTCTACATTTTATCGAAACAAAAACCTGTCCGGCAAACATGGTAGGGACGACTTCCCCTTCACGGAACGCGTCCCTGCCTGATTTGATTGAACCGATCAGTTCCGGAACGGCTTATGGCAATCCACGCAGCTCTGGCTGAGCAGGCGCATCGCCTCATTCAGCGCAGGAACGTCCCTGGTGTCCTGGAACAAGAGTTCGCGGAGTCGCGCCGACGCGGCCTCGGCTTCGGCCATTATTCGCCAATACGACTCCGGACGGTCCTCGGTGTCCTTCGCGCGAATCAGTTCACGAAACGCCTCCCAAAGCAGCAACGCCTCCTGCTCTGGTGGAGAATCCTTTGGGCTGGAAGGCGCTTTCCACTCAAGTTTTTGCGCCGCCTTCAGCCGCTTGAAATGCGCATCCACACCGACCATGGCATCCACCAGCGGGGAGGTCTCGCTCGACTCGGGCAATGCCACCACCGAATCCAGTTCAACGCGGGTCGGCGCGCGAAATGCCTCCACGCTTTGGTAAAGCCCGGCGTATTCCTCGCCCGTGCCGGCCCGCTTGAGCCAACTGACAGCTTGAGATGGCGTCCAGCCGCTGGTGCCCTGGCAGATCAGCGCCGCGGCCGTCACGCCGCGATGCTTGCCGTGGTGGCAATGCACATAAATCGGGCCGGGCAAGGTTTGGGCAACGTGAATGAACTCCGCCACGCGCTGTGGCGGCACACGCCCGTAACCCAGGGGCAAATGAACATAGCGAAGTCCATGGCGTCGCGCGGCCTCCAGGTCCGGCCTGGCCCCGTCCACGCTGAGAATAGTTTTCACGCCCAGGCGGGCCAGTTCGGCAAACGCGGTTTCATTTTCCGGCGACCCGCCGGAGAAGACGTTGGTGGTGACAGCAAAGAAATTGGGCAGCGCTGAGTTGGTGAATGCCACGGGCGCGGAAAACGGTTCGCCCGCCGCTGCCATTAGTGAAATAAAAGGCGCGGCAACGGCGAAAAAGGTCCACTTGCGAAGCCAATTTCTGAACATGCGGGGCTCCGATCAATGGCTCGCCGACTCCTCCGGCGCCACGTCAAACTCCGACGTGCCGCCGGCATTCACTGCGAGCGCGCCGCCGGCTTGTGGCTCGCTGGCCTCCCGCGCGGCGATCCAGGCCGGGTCCTTCCGGAACGCGCCAAAGGACGCCTGGGCGGCATTGGTCGAGGCGTGCGCGAGAAAATAAATTAATGTCGTGTCGGCGGCGGGCTGATCGGGCGTTTTGTGAAAATAGAACCAGTGCGTCATGCCGTGCTTGGAGAACAGCCCCAGCGTGTGATTGCGGAAGCGCGCGTCCAGATTGGGCAGCAGTCCCGGCGGGGTCGTGTATGTGCGCAACTCGCGCACGCCGCCCTTGGTAAGGTTGCCGGTCAGGTGCGATTGCGAGTAGTCGGTCAGCTTCAGGAAGGTTGACTCCGCCTTGGCCACCAGGCGACCTCGGCTCTCGCTTTGCTTGAACGCCGCCTGCCATTCCGGATCGGCCAGAAACGCCTTCCACGACGCCTCGCGCGCCTCGCGGCTTGGATAGGCCAGCAGAAACACCAGCTTGTTCTCCTCATTGTTCACCGGCACCCAGTAGCCGACGTTTTCCATGCCGTGCTTGGCGAAAAGGCGCAGCGTGTGCTGGCGGAAACGCGCATGCAGGTCGTCCAGCCTGCCGGGCTCGGCGTGATAGACCCGCAGTTCGTAGCAGCGCGGATCGGCTTGGGTTTTGGACGCCGTCGCGCAACCGGAGAACGCCATGACCGCGACTGCCGCAGCGCAGGCAGCCAGAATGAAGCTTGAATTCATGCGCAAATTGCGCCGTTCATTTTGCCCGGAGTCAAATGAAAAGGGGAAAGTATTAACCGGCTCCAAAAAGTGAGCCACTGATGAAACACCGATTGGCACAGATGCAAAACGATCATCCGTGTTTCATCGGTGTTCGTCCGTGGCTTGAAAAATTCACCCTCAGTAAAATGACCGGTGCTCAACAGCGGCTTGCGGCGCCGCGCCGGAGCCGGGTATCTTTCCTCAATCTTATGCCGCAACTCCGCAACAGGCTGCATCCATTGGCCACCGTGGCGCTGGCAGTCGGCATTCTATTTGCGGCGATGACACCGGATTGTCTTGCCCAGGCGGACAGCCTCCCGGAGCGCGTGGACTTCAATTTCCACATCCGGCCTTTGCTTTCCGACCGCTGTTTCAAATGTCACGGGCCGGACGAGAAAAGCCGCAAGGCCGGCCTGCGGCTGGACACACTGGCGGGTTCGCGCGCCGTGCTCGACAAGAAAACCGGCCTGCGCGCCATCGCGCCGGGCAAGCCGGAGAAAAGCGAAGTCTGGCGGCGAATTGTCACCACCGACGCCGACAACCTCATGCCGCCGCCCAACAGCCATCTTTCACTTAACGCGGAGGACATTGCGCTGATCAAAAAATGGATCGAGCAGGGCGCGGAGTACCAGCCGCACTGGGCCTTCATGCCGGTTAAAAAAGTCCCGGTCCCCAAGGTGAACAGCGATTGGCCGCGCAATCCAATTGACCGCTTTGTTCTGGATAAATTAACGCAGAAGAACCTTCCACCCGCGCCGGAGGCCGACAAGCCGACGCTGCTTCGCCGCCTGGCGTTGGGCCTGACCGGCCTGCCGCCGAGTGTGGAGGAAATAAAAGCGTTTCTTGAGGACGACGCGCCCGATGCCTATGACAAGGCCGTGGACCGTTTATTGGCGTCGCCGTCATACGGCGAGCGCATGGCCAACGACTGGATGGACCTGGCCCGTTTTGCCGACACCTACGGTTACCAGAACGATGTCGAGCGCGACATGTCGCCCTGGCGCGACTGGGTGATTCGCGCTTTCAATCAGAACCTTCCCTACGACCAGTTTGTTCACTGGCAACTGGCCGGCGACCTGTTGCGCGACGCCACCGACGAGCAAACGCTGGCCACGGCGTTCAACCGGCTGCACCGCATGACCAACGAGGGCGGCAGCATCGAGGAGGAATTCCGCGCCGAGAACGTCGCCGATCGCGTGCACACCTTCGGCACCGCGTTCCTGGGGCTGACGCTCGAATGCGCCCGCTGCCACGACCACAAGTACGACCCGGTGTCGCAGCGCGATTACTACAGCCTGTTCGCGTTCTTCAACAACATTGACGAATCGGGCCTTTACTCCCATTTCACCCGGGCCACGCCGACGCCGACGTTGCTGCGCTATGCCGAAGGACAAAAGGAAAAGCACGCGGCTTTGAAACACGCCATCGCGGAGCAGGAAGCCGAGTTGAAACGCATGGAAAAAGCCGCCCGCAAACGCTTTGAGCAGCGCGTCAAATCGGGCGCGGCCATTCACGCCGCCAGCCCAAGTGCCTCATTTTCCTTTGAGGAAATTAAAGGGAACAAGACGCCAGACCGCGCGCGGAAACATGACGCCACATTGGCCGAGGCGCCGCAGCCGACGGCAGGCGTCCACGGGCAGGCCTTGCGGTTCAACGGCGAGAATTCGGTGGTGTTCTCCGGCCTGGGCGAATTCAAGCGGAGCGATCCCTTCAGCTTCGCGCTCTGGCTCAAGCCCGGCGAGCCGCAGGAGCGCGCCGTGGTTTTCCACCGCTCCCGCGCCTGGACCGATTCGGGCAGCCGTGGCTATGAACTGCTCCTTGATCAGGGCCGCCCGTGGTTTGCGCTGGTGCATTTCTGGCCCGGCAACGCCATCGCCATCCGCGCCCGCAAAGCCGTTTCCTTGAACGAATGGACGCATGTGGCCGTGACGTATGACGGTTCCAGCCGCGCGGACGGCCTGCGCCTTTACATCAATGGCGAGGCCGCGGCGTGTGACGTGATTCGCGATCATCTGTACAAGGACTTCGTGCATCGAAGCGAATGGGGCGATTCGGACGTGAACAACACGCCGCTGACCGTAGGCGCGCGGTTTCGCGATTCGGGGTTCAAAGGCGGCAGCGTGGATGAGTTCCAGATTTTCGATGCGGCGCTGACCCCGTTTGAAGCGCGGCAGCTTGCTGGCGCGACGGTTGGGAAGGCCGCCGCGTCGAGAAAAGCAAATCGCATTGCCCCGCTCGCGCATCAGGACACCTTTGCCGCCTGGCTCAACCGGGACGACACCGCATACCGGACAGCCCTGAATGAATTGAAAAAGCGCCGCGAAGCCGAGAATCAGTTCGCCAATGACATTCCTGAAATCATGGTGATGAAGGAACTTTCGGTGCGGCGGCCCACTTTTGTTCTCAAGCGCGGCGCGTATGACGCGCCGGGCGACGCGGTTGAGCCGGGCGCGCCGGAAAGCGTGTTTTCATTTTCCTCAAACCTGCCGCAAAACCGGCTCGGCCTGGCGCGTTGGACGACCGACCCGCGGAATCCCCTGACCGCGCGCGTTGCCGTCAATCGCCTTTGGAAGCTGCACTTCGGGCGCGGCCTGGTCGGCACGCCGGAGGATTTCGGCAGCCAGGGAGAATTGCCAACCCACCCGGAGCTGCTGGACTGGCTGGCGCGTGAGTTTGTAAACAATGGCTGGGACATCAAGGCGCTGCATCGCCTGATCGTCACGTCAGCGGCCTATCGGCAATCCTCGGTGGCCTCCGCCGAGTTGCTGGCGCTTGACCCGGACAACCGGTTGCTGGCTCGCGGTCCAAAACAGCGGTTGACGGCCGAGCAGGCGCGTGACGCTGCCCTGGCCGCGAGCGGGTTGCTTGCGCGGCAGGTGGGCGGGCCAAGCGTCAAGCCGTATCAGCCCGCCGGGCTGTGGGAGCAATCGGGCCTGCATGTGAAATACACGCAGGACACCGGTGACAAATTATACCGTCGCAGTCTCTACACCTTCTGGCGCCGCACTTCGCCGCCGCCGACCATGCTGACGTTCGACGCCACCGCGCGAGAGGTCTGCACCGCCAAGCGCGAGGCGACATCCACGCCGTTGCAGGCGCTGGTGCTGATGAACGATCCGCAGTTTGTCGAGGCGGCCCGAGTGCTGGCCGAGAGGGTGATGAAACGACATGGCAAGAACACGGATATGCTTCTGGAGGACGCGTTCCTCGCCGTGCTCAACCGTCCTGCTTTGCCGCAGGAACGCGTTCTTGCGAGGCAACTGTTCGAGGAGCAGCTGGCCTATTTTTCCAAAAGCAAAGGCGCGTCCGAACAATTTCTGGCGACGGGTGAATTTCCCCGCGACAAGAAACTGCCGCTGCACCGTCACGCCGCGCTGGCGGCGACCGTCAGCGTGCTGATGAACCACGACGAATTTATCCTGGTGCGATGAACTCTCGATCCTTCACTGATGAGAAAATGAAACCGCTCTGCGCAGGCCCGCTGCCGCTGGAGGGGCTGGATCGCCGTGCCTTCCTTCGCCGCTTTGGCATGGGCCTGGGAACCATTGCGCTGGCGCACTTGCTGAACCCGGCTCGCGCTTTGGGCAACACAACCAACACACCGGATCGGGGCATCCTGGGCGCGCCGCATTTTCCGGCGAAGGCCAAACGCGTCATTTATCTTTTCATGGCGGGCGGGCCGTCGCAGTTGGAAACCTTTGACTACAAGCCGCTGCTCAACGAGCGCAATGGGCAGGAGCTGCCCGAATCGGTTCGCCAGGGCCAGCGCCTGACCGGCATGACCGGCAACCAGGCGTCCCTGCCGATGGCCGGCTCCATCTTCAAGTTCAACCGCCACGGTCAATCCGGCGCGTGGGTCAATGAACTGCTGCCGCACACCGCGCGGGTGGTGGACGACCTGTGCATCGTGCGCTCCATGTTCACCGAGGCGATCAACCATGACCCGGCGATCACATTCCTGCAAACCGGCTCCCAGTTGTCCGGGCGCCCGAGCCTGGGTGCCTGGCTCAGTTATGGCCTGGGCAGCGACAACGAAAACCTTCCGGCCTTTGTGGTGCTGATCACGCCCGGCAAGGTGGATCAGCCGCTTTACGCGCGGCTCTGGGGCAGCGGGTTCATTCCCTCGCGGCACCAGGGCGTGCAGTTCCGGTCCGGCACCGATCCGGTGTTGTATTTGAACAACCCCGGCGGCATCACGCGCGACAACCGCAGGCAGATGCTCGACCGGTTGCGCGATCTGCACGAGGCGCGCGAGGCGCAACTGGGCGACCCGGAACTCAACAGCCGCATTGCGCAGTATGAAATGGCCTTTCGCATGCAGGCGTCGGTGCCGGAGGCCGTGGACCTTTCCGGCGAACCGCAGCATGTGTTTGACCTTTACGGCCCCGACGCGCGCAAGCCGGGCACCTTCGCGGCGAACTGTCTCCTGGCCCGGCGACTGGCCGAGCGGGGCGTCAAGTTCATCCAATTGTATCACCAGGGCTGGGACAACCATGCCGGCCTTCCCGGGGCCATTCGCACCCAATGCCGGGAGACCGACCAACCGGCGGCCGCGCTCATCGCCGACCTCAAGCAGCGCGGCATGCTGGACGACACGCTGGTCATCTGGGGCGGGGAGTTCGGCCGGACCAATTATTCCCAGGGCAAACTGACGGAGACCAACTACGGGCGCGATCATCACCCGCGCTGTTTTTCCATCTGGATGGCCGGCGGCGGGGTGAAGGCGGGAAGCGTTTACGGCGAGACCTGCGGGTTTGGCTATAACGTCGTCAAGGACGGTGTGCATGTGCATGATTTTCACGCCACGCTGCTGCACCTGCTGGGCATTGACCATGAACGGCTGACCTTCAAGTTCCAAGGGCGGCATTTCCGCCTCACCGACGTGCATGGGCACGTGGTGAAGGGCTTATTGGCCTAAGCGCAAGCGACCTTTCACAGCGCGGTTTTTTACACATTATTGAGGCCTCCGATGCCGAGCATTGGCCATTTAACGGATTGACAACGAAGGCGGGCAAAACATAGAGTCGGCGTCAGATTTTTGATTTGATTCGGGTAGCGGTACGTTTCTTCAGCGGGGTTCCCCACCCCCACCTCCTTGGCGTCTGCTGCCCGAATCGTTTTGGCGAATCTGGAGTTCACCGTTGACTTGATGGAACGGTTCACTTATTTTCACGCGCCCTTGGTTGGGGGTGTAGCTCAATCGGTTAGAGCGCTGCCCTGTCACGGCAGAGGTTACGGGTTCGAGCCCCGCCACTCCCGCCATTTT
>CALJZV010000097.1 GCA_937983475.1 uncultured Verrucomicrobiales bacterium | reverse complement strand
CCTTCATCGAGGTGTTTCAGGCGGCCACCAAACGCGCCGGCAAGGCCAAGTTCCTGGCGCAAGGCACACTTTATCCCGACGTGATCGAATCGGTGCCCATCGCAGGCAATCCGGCGGCCATGATCAAGAGCCACCACAACGTCGGCGGGCTTCCCAAGAAAATGAAGTTCCAGCTCGTTGAGCCGCTCAAGTGCCTCTTCAAGGACGAGGTCCGGCAGTTGGGGCTGGAACTGGGCCTGCCCAAGGAAATTGTGTTTCGCCAACCGTTTCCCGGCCCGGGATTGGCGGTGCGCATCCTGGGCGAAGTCACCAAAAGCCGCTTGGACATTCTTCGCAACGCCGACGCCATCGTTGTCGAGGAAATGAAAAACACCGATTGGTATTACAAAATCTGGCAGAGCTTCGCGGTGCTGCTGCCGGTGCGCAGCGTGGGGGTGATGGGCGACGAGCGGACCTATGATTACACCATCGCCGTGCGCGCCGTCGAATCGCAGGACGGCATGACCGCCGACTGGGTCAAACTGCCCTACGATCTGCTGGAACGCCTTTCCAACCGCATCATCAACGAAGTCAAAGGCGTCAACCGCGTTTGTCTGGACATTTCCAGCAAACCGCCGGCCACCATCGAGTGGGAATAAACGCTGTCACACCGCGACATACGCGGTGGCACGCTTTATTTCCTTTTCAGGTCGGTCGGCTTTTTGCCGTTGCCACGAGGATCCCCTACCCCACCGCCTGCGGTGCGGGCTGGCGCATTTTTCTCCGAGGCATTTTTCGCAGGCAGCCACTTGGCCTGTTCCGAACGGTTTTTCCGGGTGTCCTTCGAACCTGCAAGGTTGGTCCATTCGTAAGGATCCTTTGAATGGTCATACAACTCCTCGCTGCCGTCGGCGTAGCGGATGTAGCGCCATTGCTCGGTGCGAACCGCGTGGTTTTGAAATCCGAAGGTAGTGACAGCCGGGGTGTTCCACGACGCTTTTGGATTGGCCAGCAGCGGCTTGATGTTTTCGCCTTCGACATGCGCCGGGACCGGAATGCCCGCCAGCGCGCAGAGCGTGGGATAAACACTCATCAGATCCACCGTGCGTTCGCAAATGCCGCCCGGTTTGGTCACGCCCGGCACCACCCAGATCAGCGGCATCCGCGTTGCCTCCTCCCACAGCGCGAATTTGCGCCAGTGGCTTTTCTCGCCCAGATGCCAGCCGTGATCGCTCCAGAGAACAACAATCGTGTTGTCGCGATGCGGGCTTTTCTCCAAGGCGTCCAGCAGGCGGCCGATGTTCATGTCCGTATAGGCGATGCTCGCCAGATAGGACTGAATGGCGGCCTTCCAGCGGTCCGATTCGATGATTTTCTGATGATCGTTCAATTTGACCATGCGCTTTGCGGCAGGGGGAAGGTCATCGAGGTCGTTTTCCTTGAACGGGGGCAGGTTTATTGTCTCCAAGGGAAACAGGTCGTAATATTTGCGCGGAACGACCCACGGCAGATGAGGCCTGAACAGTCCGCATGCGATGAAAAAGGGCCGGTCGCGCTTGGCCTCAAGCTGCTTGATGCAGTAGTTCACCACATGCCAGTCGGCCAGATCCTTGTCCTGGATATCATGCGTCACCGGCGTATGGAACCCCTCGGCACGAGTGATGCCCTTGGCCGCGGGATCGCCCTCGTCCGGATCACGCTTCTCGAAATATTCGTCGAACTCGCCCGGATAATACGTGTTGCTGTGGTAAATCTTCCCCGCGCCAGCCACGAAATACCCCGCGTTTTTGAAGGGCACCGTCAGTCCGCGCCCCTCGGGAATGAAGCTGCCCCAGTCGGGCGCGTTCTGCTAACAGCCGCTCGTTCCGGGACGGATCCCGCTCATCCGCGCCGC
>CALJZV010000096.1 GCA_937983475.1 uncultured Verrucomicrobiales bacterium | reverse complement strand
ATCTTCATGAAACGGAAAGTGTGATCCGGTATTTTTTCCGCAAGGCCAGCATCGGGGCGATTCTGGTCGAGCCAATTCAGGCGCGCGGGGGCATCCGGATTCCGCCGCCAGGATTTCTGCCATTGCTCAGGAAGTTATGCGATGAAAACGGCGCGTTGCTGGTTCTGGATGAGGTGTACACCGGCTTTGGGCGCACAGGAAAATGGTTCGCCTGCGAGCTTTTCAGGACCGTGCCGGACATCATTTGCCTGGGCAAGGCGTTGACCGGAGGCTTTCCGTTGTCCGCTTGCGTGGCCCGCGCCGAGGTGATGGACGCCGCCTGGCCGCCTTCGACCGGCGAGGCGATTCATACCAGCACGTTCCTGGGGCATCCGGTGGGCTGCGCAATGGCACTGGCGCAAATCAAGGAAATCCGCAACCGCAAGCTGGTGGAGCAAAGCGCCGCAAAGGGCAGAAAATTCCTTCGTTTGCTCGAAAAAGAAGTCACACACCCGCGCCTGAAAATTCAGGTCCGCGGGATCGGTTTGATGGCTGGACTCGAATTGCAAACGCCCGAGGGCGAGCCGGCAACCGCAGAGGCGCTCCAAGCCATCAAGGCCATGCTGCGCGAGGGCTACATTTTGCTGCCGGAAGGCGAGTTCGCCAACGTGATCAGCTTCACGCCGCCGTTGATTGTTTCGGAGAAGCAACTGACTGGAATGGTCAAGGCGCTGGCGAAGATTGTGGCGCGGTTATAATTACTCACCAGTCACTGGCCATTAAGATAGGTTTTTACGTCTTCCACCGAGTTGTTTCCGTCGGTTTGCACGACGCAGAAATGAGCAGGCAGGCCCGGTTCGAGTCCCGCTTCCAAGCCCATCAATCTCGCCGGTTGATGGCTGAATCGCATCCACGCCTCCTGCCAGGAGCAGCCCAGCATCTGGACAGCGCGCCGAATGCCATCCACCGGCCTTAGCGCCGAGCCGGCGAAGTTGGACTTGCCCGGCTGCCGGACAATTTGGTCCTCGCCCACTTCGACTTCCAATGAAGAAATGCGGTAGCGCCCCGGAGGCATGCCGCCAGCCGACATGGCATCGGTAGTGTAATAAATGGACGGCAACACTTTGTGAAACAACCGGAATGGAGCAGGGGAGACGTGGATGGAGTCGGGGATTACCCCCACGGTCAACCCGGGTGTCTCGAACACGCGCCACAGCAGGTTGTCGTGCCGGTCTAGTTCGCGCGGGCAGCCGTTGCCCAGGTGGGTGAAACCCGTGGCGCCTGCCTTCACGGCGGCTTGGAGGACTTCAGCGGGCGCATTGGTGTGGCCAATGCTGACGCGAATGCCAAGCGACGTTGCCATCTCAGTCGCGCCGATGGCGCCGTTGCGCTCGGGTGCCAGCGTCAACAGCAACGGGTCTGAGCCGGTGATGTCCCGCAGTTCCCGGATATGGGCTGGCGTTGGGTTGAGCATGAAGGCCGGGTTGTGCGCGCCGTGAAAACCGGGTTTTTCCGAAAGGAACGGGCCTTCAATATGCCAGCCGGCAATGGCGCTTTGAAGTTCGGGATGATTGTCTCGAAGGCCCTTCAAATGAATCAGCCTCGCGGTCAATTGATCCCACTGGTCAGTGATGAGGGTCAGAAGAATCCGGGCGCAGCCGTCGCGGCGCAGCGCGCGGATGGCCTTGAGCAAATCGGCCTCCTGCAAATGGTCCTGCTGGAAATCAACGCCGCCGTAGCCGTTGACCTGCACGTCAAACAGCGCGGGGGCCATCCACAGGTTTTTTGAAGGCGCGGTGTCCGTCCGTTCAACAGACACGATGCGCCCGTTATCCCAGCTCAACCGGACGGGCTTGCGGGTCAAATAATGCCAAGCGGAAACATTGCCTGCGCTCATGGGTGACATTGTTTCCATATCCATGTTCCTGAACAGCACTTTTTATTTGCTTTGAGAAAAATGAACCAGCGCGTTGCGCTCGAACTGTTGCCTTCCTTGACATCGCCATGGCGTTGAAGAAAACTGCCCAACCTTATGGCCGAACCCAAAAACAAAGAGTTGATGGAACAGATCGTTTCGCTCTGCAAACGCAGGGGATTTATTTTCCAGTCGTCGGAAATTTACGGTGGCATCAACGGGTTTTGGGACTACGGCCCGCTTGGCGCGGAACTCAAACGCAACGTCAAATCGCTCTGGTGGGAATCCATGGTCCACATGCGCGAGGACATCGCCGGCCTGGAGGCCACCATCGTCATGCATCCGCAAATCTGGAAGGCCAGCGGCCATGTGGACACATTCAGCGATCCGATGTGCGATTGTTTGCTGACCAAAAAGCGTTTTCGCGCGGATCAAGTGGATGAATTGAGTGGGGTTGCCTATCAATATTCCGGCGCAAAAGACATGGTCTCTGGCAAGGAAGTCATGGACGCCTTCGCGGTCCTCTTACAACCGGGAAAACCTCCCGAGAGCGCCCGCAAAACGGCCACTCAATTTTATCAGCAACGCGGTTTGCAAAACGTCGAATTGCTCGGCGAGCGCACCGAAAAGGTGGAAAACTCCACGCGTTTCAAC
>CALJZV010000095.1 GCA_937983475.1 uncultured Verrucomicrobiales bacterium | reverse complement strand
GCTCGCGCCCCTCGCGTCGGTAGGATTCGCCCGCCAGCGCGACGCTGCGCAGGGAGAAATTGATCCCCGCAGCCAAGCCCATGGTGGCGACGACCACGCGCAACTGGCCGGCCTTGGCCAGCGGTTCTACCACTCCTGCTCGGGCGGCGTAGCTCAGGCCACTGTGATGAAAGGCGACGCGGCTCTTGAGCAGGCGCGCAAGGTGGTCGCCGACGAGCGTTTTCTGCTCCGGTGTGAGCGCAAGCGGGTTGGGCGTGGGCAGTTGGCGGGCCAGTTCGGCGGCAAGCTGCTCGGCTCCCTGGCGGCGCGGCGAAAAAATCAGGATGGGCCCCAGATCCTCGGCCAGCGACTTGGCGACCAAACGCGGCCAGTAGCCGCGAATCTGGCCGGGCACATGAAAATTGAGGTTGTTGGCGTGGACCTCCTCCAGGGGGACGGGCCTTTGGTCATGGCGAATTAAAACCGCGTTGCGCCCAAGACGATTCAACCAATTGACGACGGCCTGCGGGTTGGCAACGCTGCCGCTCAAGAGGAGCAGTTGCGTCTGCGGCGGCGCCAGGGCGATGGCCAGCTCGTAGTTCAGCCCGCGGTCCTCGTCTCCGAGCATCTGGTATTCGTCAATCACCAGCAGCGCGGGGCCTTCGCCGCGAATCAGTCGGCTCTTTTGCGTCTCGAGCGTCGCGACCAGCACCGGCGCGCTTAAATTATCCGAAAGGTCGCCGGTGGAAATGCCGACGTCCCAGCCCTGCGCGCGCCACTCAGCCAGCTTGTCATTGGCCAGCGCGCGGGTGGGTACGGTGTAGATGGCCTGGCCGCGATTTTTGCCCTGCTTGGACCAGAGTTCGAAGATCAGCGTCTTTCCCGCGCCGGTCGGGGCGTGGACCACCACATCGCTGCCTTCGCGCAACGCCGTCACCGCCTGCTGCTGCCAAAGGTCGGGAACCGTGACTGTGTTCAGGACCGGCAGGCTTCCCAGTTGGTCGGCCATCGTCTGCACCGGTCAAAGGTAATCCAATTCCCTGATTCCGAAATGAGGAATTTGCTTTGCGGAAAATGAAGCCGTGCCGCCGTATCAGGCCACCTTCACCTTGGCGCGGCGGCCCTTGATCTGGGTGCGGTTGAGTTTGGAAACGATGGCGTTGACGTGCTCGGAGGCGACGTGGACGAACAAATGGCGCTCGCGGATGTCCACCGCGCCGACCACCTTGGCGGGCAGGCTGGTTTCGCCGAGAATCGCTCCCACCACGTCCCCGGGCCCCACGCCCATTTCCTCGCCAATGTTGATGTGCAAACGGGTCTGGTCATTGCCCGGCGCGGGCGCACTCTTTTTCGGAGCCTTTTTAACGGGCTCAAGTTTCGGCTGGCGCTCGGAAAGCGGCTTTTGTTCCGAAACCGGCAAGTGCGGTTTTATTTTTTCATAAGCCGGCTTGGGCGGCTCTACCGCGGCAGATGCAACCGGAGCGGCGGCAGCAGCATTGGTTTGCCAGGGAGTTGCAGTTGATTTCGGCTTGTGCTGTGAGGTTTCCGGACGCGGTTTTCGCTCGTCGCGGTGGCCCTCAAAGCGCGGCGGGCGCTCCCGGCGTTCTTCTCGGCGCTCGTCACGTCGATCATCCTGGCGCGGACGCGCAACGGGTCTTTGATCCCTGCGGTCTTCGTGGCGCGGCCGGGCTTCTTCGCGAGGCGGGCGTGGTGCTTGAAATTCACTAGATTCCGGACGCTCCTTCAGCGGTTCATTTTCCTGCCGGCTGGGGCGTTGGGCGGCGGGCGCTTCGCCCCCTTGCAGCATGTGCAGCAGCGCGGAGGCAATGTCGGTGGAGGTGAAGCCTTCCTCCAGCAGGCGCTCCACCAGATGGTCTTGGCGCTTGTATTCTCCAGCCTGCAATGTGGCGCGAACTTTGCCCAGAAACACGTTGACGCGGGCCTCCTCGACCTCGCCGACGGTGGGAATCCTGGCGCGGTGAATGCGCATGTTGGTGAACCGTTCGATGTGGCGGATTTGAAAATTTTCGCGCCCTGAGGCAAAGGAAATGGCCATGCCGCTGCGGCCCGCCCGACCGGTTCGCCCGATGCGATGAACGTAATCCTCGGGGTCATAGGGCAGATCGTAATTGAAGACCACTTCCACATCATTGACGTCAATGCCGCGCGCGGCGACATCGGTGGCGACCAAAAACTCGAGGCCCGATTTGCGGAATTTGTTCATCACGCGGTCGCGCATGGCCTGGCCCATGTCACCATGCAGCCGGTCAGCGGAATAGCCCTGCGCGTTGAGATGATCCACCAGGTCGTCCACCATGCGCTTGGTATTGCAGAAAATGATGCCCAGCTTGAGGTCATGAATGTCAATGAGGCGGGTGAGCAGCTCGATTTTAAACCGCCGATCCACTTCGTAATACATCTGCTCGACCGTGGGCACGGTCATGGCCTTTTGCTCGATGCGGACCTGCTGCGGGTCGCGCGCGTATTTCTGGATGAGCTCCTGAATCGGGCGCGGCATGGTCGCCGAGAAAAAAACCGTTTGCCGCTCTGCGGGCGTGGCCTGGAGGACAAATTCAATGTCCTCACGAAACCCCATGTCGAGCATGACATCGGCCTCATCGAGAATAACCATTTTCACCGAGTCCAAGCGCAGTGTGCCGCGCCGCATGTGGTCCATGACGCGCCCGGGCGTGCCGATGACAATCTGCGCGCCCTGCTTCAAACCGTAGAACTGCCGCTCGTAGGATTGGCCGCCGTAAATCGGCAACGCATGGATGCCGCGCTTGAAGAAGGCCAGCTTGTGAACCTCCTCGGAGACCTGGACGGCCAGTTCGCGGGTCGGGCAGAGAATCAGCACCTGCACATCGCGCTGGGCGGGATCTGTTTTTTCAATGGCCGGAATGGCGAAGGCGGCGGTTTTTCCAGAGCCGGTCTGGGATTGGCCGACGATGTCCTTGCCCTCCATCAGGAGCGGGATGGATTCGGCCTGAATCGGTGATGCTTTCTCAAATCCAAGCTTGTCGATGGCCTTGAGCAGTTCGGGGGAAAGGTTCAGTTCGGTGAAGAGTTTGGTGGTCATGAAATAAAAAAGCTTTAACGGCGGCGCGCGTCCTCAGCGCAGCCCCTTGATGAATTGATCCGCGCTGGCGATGGACGCGTTCATTTCCTCAATGAGACGGGCGATTTGCCGCTGAATGTCGAGGGATTCGCCCTGAAGCGAGGCTATGGCCTGCGCATTGAGGCTGTGCTTGAGCGCGAGCACGTAGTCGTTGAGCTTGGCCAGCACCGGGTCCATGCTGGCCTCGGCACGCTTCAATGCGGCAATCATCTCGCGGTAGCGTTCGCGGGTCTGCGCAAGCTGCCGGCGGCTGGTGGCGGCCAGGGACTCGGTTTTGATCTGCTGAATTTCCTCCTCCCATTCCGCGAACAAATCACGGGCAACTGTCTCGATGTCGTCAATGCGCCGGTGAACGGACTCAACGCGGCTCGCGGCAGAGTCATAGTTGGCTTGCAAGCGGCGAAAGCGCCTTTCCAGTTCTCCGCCATCAAACCGTGTCATTTCCTTCAAGCGCGTCAGCGCGTCCTTGAATTCCTCCTGGGCCTCTTTTTGCTCGTCCCGGGCCGACGCAACGCGCTTTTTCAGCAAGTCCCGCTTATAGACGCCGACTTTCTCGTAAGCGGCATAGTAGGCGCTGCGGCAGGCGGGCAGGCACAGAAGCAGCGCGAGCAGCACGATGGATTTTGGGAAATACTGTTGCATAGCTCAGTGTCGCATCGCGACCAAATAGCGGTCAACCTGGCCCCTTGCAGGCGGAAATCCTCGGGTTGTCAGAAATTAACGGCGCCTCCGTTTTGCCGGCCCGAAATAATAGCCGCCACTGAGGCGGACACCGCGCACTTTGCGCTCATGGCCGACAGGCTGGCCGGGTTTGCCCTCCTCGAACAAAGCGGTGTAGGTGTAGTTGAAGTTGTCGAGTTTGACGCGTGGAACCTTTTGGCCGATGAAGCGCTCGATGGACGCAACGTGCTGCGAATCCTCCGCCACCATCAGAGTGAACGCGTCGCCAGTGGCAGCCGCGCGGCCGGTTCTTCCGATGCGGTGAACGTAGTCCTCGGCATGATGGGGCACGTCGAAATTGATGACATGGCTTACGTCGGCAATGTCCAGCCCACGCGCAGCGATGTCTGTAGCCACCAGCACTTCAAAGCGGCCATCGCGAAACCCCTTCAACGCCTGCTCGCGCTCGCGCTGGGTCCGGTTGGAGTGGAGCACGGCGACGGCGTGATTGTTGCGTTTGAGCAAATGGGCAATGCGGTCGGCCCGGTGCTTGGTGCGGCAGAAAACAATGACCGAATCATAGTGAACCTCATCGAGCAGAGCCCGCAGCAAATCGGTCTTTTGGCTTTTGGCCACCGGGTAAATGACGTGCTTGACGGTTTCCGCGGGGGACCGGCGCGCGACTATTTCGCTGGTTTCCGGGTTTTGTAACGCCCAGCGAATCAGTGAATCAATCTGCGGAGGAATCGTGGCCGAGAACAGCATGGTCTGGCGGTTGCGCGGACATTTCTCGACGATGCGCTTGACAGCGGGAAGAAACCCCATGTCGAGCATACGGTCAGCTTCGTCAAGTACCAGGTATTGGATGTTGTCCAAACGGCAGGTGCCGCGTCCCATGTGGTCCAGCAAACGCCCCGGGGTGGCTACAAGAATATCCACGCCTTCCTTCAAAGCGTCCATCTGGCGCCCATACCCGACGCCCCCGAACATGACGGCTACGCGCAAGTCTGTGAACCGGGCAAAATCGCGAATGGCGGTTTCGACCTGCGCGGCCAGTTCGCGGGTGGGCTCGAGAATCAGCACTCTTGGTTGCGGGGTATGCTGGCCCAGTTTTGAGAGAATGGGCAGAGCAAAAGCTGCTGTTTTCCCGGTGCCGGTCTGCGCGCTGCCAATGACGTCCTTGCCGGACAGAATCAACGGGATTGCCCGAAGCTGAATGGGTGTCGGGTCCGTGTAGCCCATGGCCTTGACACCCTCCAGGAGGGGGTCTGCCAGGCCCAGTTTTGCAAATAACATAAAATGAATTACCTAATGGCAAAGAGACAAAGGCTCCTGCCTATTTGCCGACCCCGCCGGCAACTTCCCTTATTAATCCGTCAACTGGCTGATGTCGCGCCTGTTCCGCATTCCTTAAGAAACGGTGGATACGGGCATGGGCATTGGCTTGTTTTTTGGTTGAACGCACGGAACAGAGGGGCCCACAGCCTGTTTGAAATGGGTTTTCGAGCGCAACAGGAGTGTCCCCAGGCACAAATCCGCCAAAGGCAGCACAACATTGAAATTCTTGTGCATGTAACGATGATGCAACAGGTGATGCCCGTTGAGCCGGAAAAATATCCCCGAGCGCTCGACGTGCCGACGCTTGGGAAGATGCATGCACCAGTGGAGATATTCGTAAACCGAATAGTAGGCAGTGCAGGCCACCGCCGCGCCCACGAGCAAGCCCCACTTTTGGAACATCACGGCAGCTATCAAAAAGGGCAATTGGCACAACCCGACCAAAACCGGACCGTTCCACCATGCCATCGGAATGGTGTGCTTGTCCTCCTCCTTGGTCAGGTGATAGGTGTGGTCGGCCTTGAAAATCCGATGATGGATTAAAGCATGACGCTCATACGGATAGCGGATGCCCGCCGTCGGGCGATGCATGAAAAACCGGTGGAGCGCCCACTCGAAAAAGGAAGCAAAAACGCAGGCAAAGACAAAGCCCAAGCTCGTCCAAAAGAAAAACATGGCAAATTAAGGGGTAAAAACTGCTACCGAAGCCGGTAGGTAATGCGCGCTTTGGTTAGATCGTAAGGCGACATCTCAAGGCGAACACGATCGCCCGTGGTCAGGCGAACAAAATGTTTGCGCATTTTGCCCGAGATGTGCGCGAGCACTTCATGCTGGTTGTCCAGTTTCACTTTGAACATGGTTCCGGGCAACACTGTGGAAACGGTGCCCTCCAGTTCAATGTGTTCATCATTGCTCATTCGATTAGGAATAAACCAGTAACTAAATGCAACTGCCGCACTCGCGGGCGAACCTGTCCGATCCGCCCGCGCACAGTGCAGCGTTAAAAATTACCGGGAAAACGAACGGCGAGGTCCACGGTCGCGTCCTCCGCGATCCCCACGATCCCCGCGGTCTCCGCCACGATCACGGCCGCCTCCGCCGCCAAATCCTCCGGACCGGGGAGGACGATCTTCGCGGGGACGGGCTTCGTTGACCGTCAGATTGCGTCCATCGAAGTCGGCGCCGTTCAAGCCTTGAATGGCGGCCTCGGCTTCTTCTTTGGTGGACATGGTGACAAAGGCAAACCCACGAGGACGGCCTGTCATGCGATCGGGCATCAGGTTGACTTCGGTTACTGTGCCGTATTGGGCAAACGCGTCGTGGAGATCGTTCTCAGTGGCTTTGAACGAAAGGTTCCCCACAAACAATTTGGTACTCATACTGTAACTACTTTTTTTTGGTTCGACTGACGCCTTGTCTCAGACTGTTCCCGACTGCCGGGTTTCAATCTTCACCGCAGAAAACTCAACGGAGGATCACCATGCCCTGAGAGTGGGTCATCAATCTTTAGTGCGGTAATATGGCACCCCTTTTGGGGAACACAACAGTTATTATTCTGGTTTTGGCAGCGGGGAAAACAGCATGCGTGCGCTCCAATCGGCAATAAACTTCACCGATCCCATGTGCGTGTTCGCCCTTTGGCCGCCCCGAAGCTTGACCCCCGTCCATGCCTGAACGATAACTCCCCGCATGTTGGCAAAGGTTTGTTCAGCGGCGGTCAATGGCATTGAGGCATTCCCGGTCGAAGTGGAAGTAAACGCCGGCTGGGGCGACACCAATGTCGTCATTGTCGGCCTGCCCGACGCGGCAGTGCGCGAGTCCCGAGACCGCGTCAGCACTGCGCTGACCAACTCAGGTTTTAAATTTCCCATGGGCCGCACCACCATCAACCTCGCGCCTGCCGACGTGAAAAAGGAAGGCCCCAGTTTCGACCTGCCCATCGCCATCGGCATGCTGGCCGCCAGCGAACAGATTGAGACCGACCAACTGGAAAACTTTGTCACTGTCGGCGAACTGGCCCTCACCGGCGCCGTCCGGCCTGTCAAGGGTGTGCTGCCCATCGCCCTTCAGGCGCGCGAAGCCGGCAAAACCGGCGTGCTGGTTCCCGCCGACAACGCGCCCGAGGCCGCCGTGGTCAGCGGCTTGCAGGTGATTCCCATCCAGAACCTGCGCGAGGCGGCAAGCTTTCTCGAAGGCCAGATCAAAATCGCGCCCGTGAAGGTGGACGTCACCCGCCTTTTTGACCAACCGCTCGACGAGGAGTTTGATTTCGCCGACGTCAAAGGGCAGGAGAACGTCAAACGCGCTTTGGAAATCGCCGCCGCGGGCGGCCACAACATCCTTCTCATCGGCCCGCCGGGCACGGGCAAATCCATGCTCGCCAAGCGGCTCACCACCATTCTGCCGCCGCTCACGCTCGATGAAGCGCTGGAAACCACCAAGATTCACAGCATTGTCGGCCTGCTCAAGGCCGGGCAGGCGCTGGTCACCCAACGGCCCTTCCGCGCCCCGCACCACACGGCCAGCGACGCCGGGTTGCTCGGCGGCAATATCAACCCGACGCCGGGCGAAATCTCCATCGCCCACAACGGGGTTTTATTTCTCGATGAATTGCCCGAGTTCAAGCGGAGCGTTCTGGAAACCATGCGCCAGCCGCTGGAGGAAGGCCGCGTCACCATTTCGCGTGCCGCCGGGACGATGACCTTTCCCTCGCAATTCATGCTCGTGGCGGCGATGAACCCCACGCCCGACGGCAAAATGCCGCACGAGTCGCGCAGTTCACCGAGGGAAATTCAAAACTACCTGGGCCGCATCTCCGGCCCGCTGCTCGACCGCATTGACCTGCATGTCGAGGTGCCGCAGGTAAACTTCCGCGAAATGACCTCCGCCAAGGCCGGCGAATCCTCGGCGGAAATCCGCGGGCGCGTCGTCTGCGCGCGGCAGCGGCAGCAGCAGCGCTTTTCGGGCACCAAAATCACCTGCAACGCCCGGATGGGCTCTCGCGAACTGAAAACCCATTGCGCACTCGATGAACCGACCAAGGATTTGCTCAAGTTCGCCATGAGCGATTTGAACCTGAGCGCCCGCGCCTACGACCGCATCCTGAAAGTGGCCCGCACCATCGCTGACCTGGCCGGCTCCGAACGCGTCGCCGCCGAGCATGTCTCCGAGGCCATCCAGTTCCGCTCCCTTGACCGCCAGTTGTGGACGTGAGTGTTAACCAAGCGACAAAAGGACAAGGGCGGGGTGAACAGTTTTTTCATATCAATTCAGGACGACGGCAACTCACCAAAGAGACATGGATTCTGATTGGGCTCGGATTCCCGTATGTCGTGCATTTGGTGTTGCTCTTGAGCATGCAGGAAAAACTTTCCATCGAGAATTACACACAGCATCCGGCATCATTCACCCGCGCGTTCAATTTTATAAGGCACGCTGTTGTTATAAGTTTTGTGACTGGATTTGGCATCGCATCCGTTTTTATTTTTTCTCTGAGCAGGAGCAGCTTGAACGGGAGGAACTTCTTTCGCCTGACAGTTTGGATATTGGCGCTACTTGTCCAATGCCTTGGGCTTTTGATCTGGCACTTCGTCTTATACAAGCGGATAGGCGGTGTTTTTTAATACTGTTAAACCCAAATACGCGAATGCCTTTATGAAAACCGCCACCACGCAGCTCGTTCATTTTACCAGAAGGCAATTTGTGTGTGGATTGCCGGATGACGGCGCGCCCTACCGTGCGGGGGAAGCAACCAAACTTAGCCTTTTGACCCTCGGCGGCTCGTGGCAGACTTTGCGCCGTTGTTAACCGGCAATTGCTTTCGCCTCAAAACAATGGATGGTTGAAGCAGGCAACCGGGGACGAACACACCCGATTTTTAACGATGGAAAGACCGGTCATGACACCGACGCCGGGCGAGCGCGTTCTCCGATTCGTCGGCGACACCGTCCGCTTCGCGCTGCGCAACACCGGCGCGTCCCTCCCGCACGGCGCCCGCGCTTTTTTGCGGACCAACCTCGGCAAGGCCGCCACGCTTCGGCGCGAGATCATCGCCACCCATGCGGGCAAGCGCCCCATGTCCGTCGCCTTCTGGCGCGACATCGCCATGCCGGCCCAACCCGACGGGTCGTGGAGCTTGGAACTGCCCGTGACCGAGCCCGGCTACTTTCGCGCCAAGGCCTATCTGAAGGACGCGTTTGGCCGCCAGCATTGGCCGGAAGGCCCGGACTTGGGCCTTTGCTGCCATCCCGACAGTTACCGAACGGCCAACACCATTTACTGCGCCTTCACGCGCATGTTCGGCGCCAACCGTGTGGAGCGCACGACCCGGGACGAGGCCATTGAGAAAAAAATGCGCGAACTGGACGAGCGCGGTTTCACGGTCATTCCACCTTCGGGCACGTTTCGCGATCTGAAGCAGCAACTGCCGCACATCATGGGCACGCTCGGCTGCAAAATCCTTCATCTGCTGCCGATCAATCCCACCCCTACCACCCACGCTCGGTTCGGGCGCTTTGGCAGTCCCTACGCGCACCAGGATTTGATCGCCATTGATCCCGCGCTGGTGGAGTTTGACAAAAAATCCAACGGCGTGGACCAGTTCCGCGAGTTGAGCTACGCGGTCCATCAGCGCGGCGGGCGGGTGTTTCTAGACGTTGTTATCAACCAAGCAGGCTGGGGCTCGACCTTGTTTGAAAATCATCCCGAATTGTTTTTGCGCGAGCCAGATGGAACATTCATCAGTCCCGGCGCATGGGGCAACATCTGGGGCGACCTGGTGGAATTGAACCCCAACTTCACCGAGCTGTGGGAGCATTTCGCCGAGGCGTTTCTGACCTGGTGCCGGAGGGGCGTGGACGGCTTTCGCTGCGATGCCGGCTACAAGGTGCCGTTGCCGGTCTGGCAATACATCGAAGCGCGCGTGCGGCAGGAGTTTCCCGACATAGTCTTTTTGCTCGAGGGTTTGGGCGGCTCGTGGGAAGCCACCGAGACGCTCCTCACCGAGGGCGGCATGCAGTGGGCCTACTCGGAGTTGTTTCAGAATTATTCCGGCGGCGAGGTGCAGTGGTATCTCGACTATGCCTTGCGCCAGAGCGAGCGCGTGGGTGTTTACGTGCATTACAGCGAAACGCACGACAACGATCGCCTCGCCAAAAAAGGCCGCGACTGGTCGCTGCTGCGCAACCGCCTTTCCGGGCTGACCAGCGTGTGCGGCGGCTATGGATTCACCTGCGGCGTGGAATGGCTGGCGGACGAAAAAATCGAAGTGCACCAGAGCCGCGGCATGAACTGGGGCAGCGCCGAGAACATCGTTCCCGAACTGTCCCGGCTCAATCAACTGGTGGCCACGCATCCCTGCTTTTTTGACGGCGCGCGTTTGACGCGGCTCAGTCCCAACGCCTCCCCGGTGTTCGCGCTGGAACGGGTTTCCGCAGAGGGCAAGGACACCGTGCTGGTGCTGGTCAACACCGACGTCAGCCATCCGCATGAATTCGCCTTGAGCGAACGCGCCTTCAAGGAGCTGGGCGAACCGTTGGTGGAACTGCTCGGCCAGCAACCGCCCAAGCCGGAGAAAACCGACGGACGCGTGGTGTTTCAGTTGCCGCCCGGCGGGGCCTGGTGCCTTGGCAGCACTGCGCTGCCTCAAGGGTTGAGCGGTGACGATTACCGGCGTGCCCGTCTGCAATCGGCCTGGGCGTTGGGCGCATTGAGCAAAGCGCTGTTGCCCGAGCAGATTGGTTCATTTGACTGGAAGGTTCTCGCGGAAAAAGTAAATGCCGATTCGCGCGCTTTCCTGGGTGGCGTTTCCAATTTGGCCGCCCCTGCGCAGGCGCAAGGCTCCTTGATTGCGGCGCTGGAAATGGCCGCGAATCAATACCCTCGCGTGGTGACCTGGACCCTGCTGGACCATCGGCGCATCACGCTAATCCCGCCGGGACATTGGCTGTTGATTCAGGATCAGGCGCCGTTCCGGGCAACCCTGGAATTCGAAGGCCAGTCGGTGCAGCGCCACGCCGAGTCAATTCCGGTCAAGGACGGGTTTGTGGCCTGTTTTCCGCCGCAGGAAAACGCGTCTCGCGACGGCACGCTGACGCTGGAGCGCTATGCGGTGACGCAAAAGGAAATAAAAGGCGGTGTGCGGCTTCTGGCCGCGCGGCCGGAATTTCCTCAAGGCCCGCTGCCCAACGCGCAGATTGCCGACAACGCGCTGGCGCTGTTGACCAACGGCATCGGCGGCATGGCGCGCCTGGGCGTGGACCTCGGCCGCATTTCCTCCAAGTACGATTGCGCCCTTGGAGCCAACCTGCATCCGTCCCTTCCGGTGGACCGGCATGTGTTCGTCAAGCGGCTGCGCGTCTGGATCAATGCCGATGGGTTCATCACGGCGTTGAAATTGCAGAATCTGGTGTCGTTTCAGCCCGGGCCGCCGGCGGTCTGGCGATTCCGCGCCAACGCGGGCGACGAGCGCACCGTGGAAATTCAACTCACGGCGGACATGCTCGACGGGCGCAACACCACCCTGTTCCGGTTCAGCCGACCGTCGGACGCTTCCGACCCCAGCGAGCTTCCGGCAAAATGTGATGTGCGGCTGGCCGTTCGCGTGGACATCGAGGACCGCAATTTCCACACCCAGACCCAGCGCAACGGCGGCGCGGAACATCATTTCACCGCGCACTGCCGCCCGCTGGAAAATGAGGCCGGGTTCATCTTCGACCCCGCGCCGGACCGGCAGTTGCGCGTGTATTCCGACAAAGGGTTTTACCATCAGCAAATTGAATGGTGCGAAAACATCGCCCACCCTGTGGAACAACAGCGCGCCCAGGTGGGTAGCGGCGATGCCTTCAGCCCCGGCTGGTTTGACATTCCCGTGAGCCGGGGCGAAACCACATCGGTGATTCTGTGCGCCGACCTGGTGAATCCTTCCGCTGAATTGATTGAATCGGTCATTGCCAATCGCGTGGTGGAAAACCAGATCACGTACAAGCACGCCCAATTGGCCGATGCCGATTCCTTTGGGCGGCAACTGGCGCTGGCGGCCAGGCAGTTCGTGGTGCGGCGCGGCTCGGGCAAGACAGTGATCGCCGGCTACCCGTGGTTCCTGGACTGGGGTCGCGACACGATGATTGCCGCGCGCGGGCTTCTGGCGGCGGGATTGGTTTCGGATGTCACTCAACTGCTGCTGAATTTTGGCCGGTTTGTGGAGAATGGCACTCTGCCCAACACCATCCACGGCGAGGATGCCTCCAATCGCGACACATCCGACGCGCCGCTGTGGTACGGGATTGTGGCGGAGGAGGCCGCCGCGCTCGCCGGAGAGAGCCTTTATACTTTGCCGGTGGACGGGCGCGGGCGCGCCATTGCCAATGTGCTGCGGGACATTGCCGCCGGTTATCTTCGCGGCACGCCTAATGGCATTCATGTGGACCGCGCCTCGGGGTTGGTCTGGAGCCCGAGCCATTTCACCTGGATGGACACCAATCATCCCGCCGCCACGCCTCGTGAAGGTTACCCTGTGGAAATCCAGGCGCTATGGATTCGTCTGTTGCGGCAACTGGCCCGCCTGGGCGTGAAAGGCGAAGGCGAAAACTGGGACGTATTGGCTGATCGCGCGGAGCAATCTTTTGAGAAATTATACTGGCTGAGCGAACGCGGCTGGCTGGCGGATTTGTTGATCGCGCCGCGAGGGCGGCCCGCTTCCGAAGCCGTGCTGGACGACGCCTTGCGCAGCAACGGCCTGTTGGCCATCAGCCTGGGATTGGTGTCCGGCGACAAGGCCCGGCGCTGTGTCGAGGCAGCCCAACGGTATCTGGTGGTTCCCGGAGGATTGCGCTCGCTGGCGCCGCTTCCGGTGTCGGTGCCTCTGGCGGTGCATGCGCACGGGCGGTTGCTGAACAATCCGCTGGAGCCGTACTTCGGGCATTATCAGGGCGACGAGGACACTCAGCGCAAACCCGCGTATCACAACGGCACGGCGTGGACCTGGACGTTCCCGGTGTTCTGCGAGGCGCTGGCGGAGGCGTGGGAATTTGCGCCCGTCGCGGTTGAGGCTGCGCAGGCTTATTTGGGCAGCATGGAGCGGTTGCTGCGCGGCGGATGTCTGGGACAAATTCCGGAAATTCTCGACGGCGACGCGCCACACGTTCAGCGGGGCTGCGACGCGCAAGCCTGGGGTGTCACGGAGGCCCTGCGCGTGTGGAAGCGGGTCCAGACCGAAGCGCAAAGAAAATAAAGCGCCAGAGTCGGGATGAATTGTTTGAGCGGTGGGAGTTGAAAAACCTCAGTGCGCGGCGGTGACGACCAGCACCTGTTCCAGCGTGGTCAAGCCTTCCCGCACCTTGTCCAGCGCCACATCGCGCAAGGTTTTCATGCCCTGTTCAATGGCGATTTTGCCAATTTCATTGGCGCTGGCGCGCTTGATGACCATGCGGCGGATTTCGTCGGTCACGGTCATCACTTCGATGATGGCCGCGCGGCCCGCATAACCGGTGTTTTTGCAACGGTCACATCCGCGGCCCCGAAAGAGGGTGACACCGTCGAGCATCTTCGGGTCAATGCCCAGATCCTGGTACATCTTGGGCGGATAGGTCACCGGATCCTTGCATATCGGGCAGATGCGGCGGACCAGGCGCTGGGCGCAGGAGAGAATGACCGCCGAGGAAATCAAAAAGGGCTGGATGCCCATGTCGTCCAGACGCGCGATGGCGCCGGGCGCATCGTTACAGTGCATCGTGCTGAGCACCTGGTGGCCGGTGAGCGCGGCCTCAACGGCGATCTCGGCGGTTTCTGAGTCGCGGATTTCACCGATCATCACGATGTCCGGGTCCTGACGGAGTATGGATCGCAGGGCGTTGGCGAAGGTCAGGCCAATTTCTTTCTTTACCGGAACCTGGTTGATGCCCGGGATTTGAAACTCCACCGGGTCCTCGACGGTGACGATGTTGAATTCGGGGTTGTTGAGCTCGTTGAGCGCGGAGTAAAGCGTGGTGGTTTTTCCGGAGCCGGTTGGCCCCGTGACCAGAATCAATCCATGCGGGGCGTCCACCGCGGCCTTGAACCGCCGGAAGGTGTCCGGGTCCATGCCCAGCTTATCCATGCTGGCCGAGAGATTGGACTTGTCGAGAACGCGCAGCACGCATTTCTCGCCATGCACGGTCGGCAAAAAGGAGACGCGAAGGTCAATGTCCTTCCCGCCCACGCGCACGCGCATGCGCCCGTCCTGCGGCAGACGCCGCTCGGCGATGTCCAGGCTGCTCATGATCTTGAGGCGCGAGGCCAAAGCGACCTGGAGATTCTTCGGGGGCGGAGGCATGTCCACCAGCGCGCCGTCAATGCGGTAGCGCAAACGGACCATTTTCTCAAATGGCTCAATGTGAATGTCGCTGGCCCGGTCTTTGATGGCCTGAACCAGGATGAGGTTGGCCAGTTTAATGACGGGGGCCTCCTCGGTGGAGGCGGTCAGCGCGCCCAGGTCCGCCACGTCATCGGTCTGGTCCCGGGCCACTTCGAGATTTTCCGCTTCGGCCTCGGCCTCCGCCTGCTTCTGGGTGTCCTGGAGGAACTCCTCCATGCTGGCGCCCCGGTTGCTCTCCAGGTTGGCAATTTTGTCGGCAATGGCCCGTTCGGAGGCGATGAGCGGCACAACCTCCAGGCGGGTGATGCGCTTGACGTCGTCGATGGCCAAAACATTCAAGGGATCGGCCATGGCCAGGAACAACCGGTTTTCCAGCCGCGAAACGGGCAGGACCTTGTGGTTGGTGGAAATGTCCTTGGGCAGCAGGTCGGCGATTTCGGGCGAGATGGGGGTGCGGGAGAGGTTGACCGGCGGGGTGTTGAGCACGCGCCCCATGGAAACCACCATGTCCTGCTCGGTGACGTAGGCCTTGTCCACGATCAACTTGAGCAGGCGGATGCCCTCTTTCTTTTGCTTTTCCAGCAATTCCTCCACCTGCTTGTAAGTGAGCAGGCCATCCTCGACCAGGGCGTCGGCGATGCGTTCTCCAAATGATTTGACGGGCGGCATAGGGCTCAGGTCTTAACGGTAAATTCTTCGGACACCTTTGATGAGTTCGGCGGGATGGGCCAGATACCAGATGATCCGATAGGGGGCGGCGGCTTGAAGCTCCGCCACGGCGCGCTGGTTGAAGGGATTGAGCGTGGCGACGAACACCGACTTGCTCATCCGGTCAAAGGGCAGCACGCACCAGCGCTGGCAAACCTCCTTGGGAAAGCTCCGGGCCGCATCGAGGTCAATGTCGTATTTCTCAAGCGGCATATAGGCCAGGCGCGTTTTTTCCACCAGCACCTTGAGGGATTTGTCCGCAGGGAGAATGGCGCGGTCGGCCAGCACCTGCACCAACGGGTCAATGACCCGCCCGGGCGGTTCCTGAAGCGGGGGAGTCGGCCAGCACAAATCAAAATCCTGAAGCGACAAATGGCGTCCGTCCACGAAGAGCTTTTGCATCGCCTCGCGACCGTCATCCACACTCTCGGAGGAGAGCACCTTGGATTCGGAGCGCTTGAATTGCGACGTCGAACTGGCCGCGACGACCGTGTCGGTGTCGCTGGAGGACGGAGCGGTGAGGCTGTTGGCCTTGCTCTCGATTTCGGCGATGGCCGCCAGCACGTCCGGGTCTTCGGGATAGCGCTGAAGAATGGTTTCGTACTCGAGAATGGCTGAGGAAAGCTGCCCCAGCGACATATAAGCCTGGGCAATCCGCTTGGAGGTGTTGATGACGTCCTTTTGGCGCCCCAGCTTGAGGTAGGCTTCCTTCAGAATTTCCAGCGATTGATAGTCCGCCGACTGCGATTGAGTGATGACCTCAAACATCTCAATCGTCTGCATCAACTGGGCTTCTTCGGCTGGGCTAATCGAACCTATCATGGATTTCCTTGACGGGCCTTAGTGTAGGGGACGCTCCAAGGCCACGCAACTTTGTTTCCGATAACCCCCCTTCGCCAGCGGGTGTTTTCACGGCCAACGCGTGGTGAAAACCCCGAGAAACACGCGTTGGCGAGGTCATTCCTTGACCAGCAATACCTCCACGCCGGCCTCTTTTTTGAGCGACTCGTAAAACTCGGGCATCCGCCGGCGAATCTCCATCTCCAGCAAATGCTCCTTGAGTGTGGCGCTGACATCACTCAGGGGCTTGGTGCGGGCGGGAATTTTCTCGTGCACCTTGATGATGTGAAATCCGAACTGGGTTTCCACCACGTCGCTGATCTGGCCCGGTTCGAGCGAAAACGCCGCAGCTTCGAACGGCTTGACCATTTCGCCCCTGCCGAACGTGTATTCGCCGCCTTTGTCCTTGGAGCCGGGGTCTTCGGAAAATTCCTTGGCGAGCCGGGCGAAGTCTTCGCCACTTTCGGCGCGCTCTTTTAATTTCCTGATGGTCGTCTCCTTCTCCTTGCGGATGTCTGGAGACACCGGTTGGCGCGTCTCCTTGTTCACGGTGGCCAGCAGAATGTGGCTCGCCCGGACCTTTTCCGGCTCGGAAAACTGGGCGGTATTGGTCTCGTAGTACGAGCGGATTTGCTCATCGGTGATCCGGATGTCCGCGCTCATCAGGCGGCGCAACACCTCGCGTCGCAACGCCTGGTCAACAACCTGTTTTTCAAATTGCTCCACGCTGAGTCCCAGAGCCCGCAATCTCATTCTGAAAATGTCCTCGGAGGAGGAACGGCTCCGGACTTTATCAAGCAACTCATTGGCCGTCTCGCGCGCCTTGGCGCGGTCGGCGTCGTTGGACTTGTCCACCAGCAGCCGGGTGAAAATCATTTCGTCCAACAACTGGGCCTCCAGCGTGCTGCGGGTGCCTTCAGGAATGCGCTCGCCCAGCGCGGCGATATTTGCCCGGAAGGCAATGAACGCCTCGTCCAAATCGCTTTGGCGGAACTCAAAGTTCTTTCCCTTGGCCACGACCGGGTTGGGCAACTGGTCATCGGCCCGGGCGGCCGAAAGCAGCGCCGCACTGATCAGGAAATAAAAGGCGATTTTCATGAAATAATTAAAGTTTCACCACGCGGACATTGCTGATGTCCGAATCTTTTTTGATTTCCTCCAGCAGATTGGCCGGCGGAACACTGTCTAGGTTCAATACCGTCAGGGCCTGTCCGCCGACGTCGTCGCGGCTGAGGCTCATGCTGGCGATGTTGACATTGTGGCGGCCCATCAGGGTGCCAATGTAGCCAACGATGCCCGGACGGTCCTTGTTGTTCATGATGAACAGCACGCCCTCGGGCACGATTTCCACCGTTTGTCCGAAGAGGCGCACAATGCGCGGCTGGGCTTTGCGCCCGAGAATGGTGCCGCCCGCCGACACCTTGTGGCTGTCGGAATGCACCGCGACGTGGAGCCATTCGTTGTAATCGGTCTCCTCGTTGGATTTTACTTCCTCTACGAGCAAGCCGAGCGTTCCGGCCATGGTGCGGACGTTGACCTGGTTGATTTCCTTGCCACCCATGAGCGAAAGAAAGCCCTTGAGCACCGAGCGGGTGATCGGGTCGCCGGGGACTTGGGCTGCCTTGCCGCCATAAGTCACGACCAGGCGGTCGTTGCGCTTGGGCGCCAGTTGGGCGAGCAGGCTGCCGAGCTTTTCGCCCAGAGTCAGGTAGGGCTTGACCACCGCGTAGGTCTGGGCGTCGAGGTTGGGCAGGTTCACCGCGTTGCGGACCGCGCCGTTCACCAAATAATCGGTGATGGCCTCGGCGACTTCGATGCCGACATTTTCCTGGGCTTCCTCGGTGCTGGCGCCCAAATGCGGCGTCATGATCACCTGCGGCAGGCTGCGAAGGGCGAAATCAGCCGGAGGCGGCTCGGTTTCATAGACGTCCAGAGCCGCGCCACCGACTTGGCCGTTCTGGATGGCGTCAAACAGATCCTTCTCATTGACGATGCCGCCCCGGGCGCAGTTGAGAATGCGGACGCCCTTTTTCATTTTGCCAAAAGCCGCGGTGTTCAACATGCCCTTGGTTTCGTCGGTCATGGGCATGTGAACGGTGATGAAATCGGCTTGGCGATAAATGTCGTCGAGGTTCTCGAACAACTCAACGCCCAGCGATTTGGCGCGGCTGTGCGACAAATAAGGGTCATAGGCGAGCACGCGCATGCCGAAGGCCTGGGCGCGCTTGGCCACTTCTCCGCCGATGCGTCCCATGCCAAGAATGCCGAGGGTTTTGTTGTAAAGTTCAGTGCCTTGAAAGGCCTTGCGGTTCCACTCGGCGGCCTTCATCGAGGCGTGCGCCTGGGGAATTTTCCGCGCCAGCGCCATGAGCATGGAGAAAGTCAGCTCGGCGGTGGAGATGGTGTTGCCGCCGGGGGTGTTCATCACGACGATGCCGCGCTGGGTGGCGGCGTCCACGTCCACGTTGTCCACGCCAACGCCCGCGCGCCCGACCACGCGCAACAGAGGCGCGTTTTCAATGACCTTGCGGGTGATTTTGGTTTCGGAACGCACGACCATGGCCACGGCATCCTTGACCAGCGGCAGCAGTTCGGCCTCGGAGAGCTTCTGCTTGAGGACCGTGACTTTAAACTCGGAACGCTGCTGGAGCAGCGCAATGCCTTTGGGTGAAATCGGGTCGCAAACTAGGACATTCATAAAATGGAGGCGCAGTCTAGGGAAACGGGTTGTGCCGGTCAAATGTTCAAAACCACCCTCAGCCGCGAGTTTGCTCAAGGCCGGCTTTGCCCCAGTGTAGGAATCTTCCGACAGGCTGCTTCCGTTTATCCCGCTGGCAAAGAGTGAGCGTGCCGATGTTCTTTTTCGCCTTGCCGGGTTACGCTTCAGGCAGCTTATCCCTCCGTATGAAAAAGCGCATTTTAGTCGTGGACGATGACGAGGTGGTTGCCCGGTTGGTCACCACGATTTTGAAATCGGCCACGCACTATGACGTGGACACCAGCACCAACCCTTACGAGGCCTATGCGCGGGCTTCCAGTGAACCCTATGACCTATTGATTTCCGACATGCGGATGCCGGGGTTGGACGGCCGCCAGCTTTATGTCTGCCTGGGAATGGATCCGCAGGACTGCCAGATGCGGGTCAACCGCCCCAAGCTGTTGCTGATGAGCGGCGCGGTGAGCGAGGAGGTTCTGGCGGCGGCCATGGCCTTTGTCGGCGGGGTTTCCTACATTCAAAAGCCGTTCCCGCCGGCGCTGCTGGCGGCCAAGGTGGCGGCCATTCTCGGGGACATCCAGGACGTGGCCGGGGACTGGATGGAAGCGCCTGAACAACAGGCGGCGACCTGAGCGCGGTTACTTCCGCCATTTGGGCGCGGGAATGTGTTTTTCAAAGGTGCGCTCGGTTTTATTTGTCTTGAAGGCCGAGCGCAGCAGCCAATGACGCTTGAGTCCCTGAACCAGATCGTCGGCGTTCACGATGGCGCTGGAGATTTCCCCCACGATGTTGGTGTTGGCCTGCACCTGGGCGTTTAAATTTCCCGTGAGGCTGGCCAGATTTTCCAGGGAGCGATCGAGGCTTGTCGCCAGTTGAGTGAGGTTGGAGTCGGTGTTCGCGAGAGTCCCATCCACAGTTTTCAGCGTTTCATCGGCGGTTTTTAATGTGGCTTCTGCGGTTTTCAGCGTTCCCAAAACCTGCTCGTGAAGGTTGGTGGGCAGAAGCCATTCTCCGAGTGAACCGCGCGGTTCGCGCAGGTTGTCAGTAATTATAGCCATGTTCGTCGCAACCGGGCGCGCCTCGGCCAGCAGCAATGTCAACTGGCTGGTCGCCTCATTGACGCCTGTCAGGACGCTGTTGAGGCGGTTGGTCAGGTCGAGAATGTTCGGCAACGCGGATTCCAGGCCGTTGACGATCGTTTCCATGCGCTCGGTGACGGCGGGGGATTCCATCGGGTCGAGCCAATACGGCTGGGCCTTGTCCAAGGCGACGTAAAACACGTCCGGCTTCTGGCGAATCACCTCGTTGAGTTGGTTGGTCACCAGCAGCATGGCCTCCATGCGGATGGCGTGGTCGGGCCAGTGCGGATTTTCCGCGCGCACTTCCTGAAGCAACTCGGTCACGGCCTTGGTATGGGCGCGGTTGACTTCGCCGTAATCGAGCATGGCCACGGCGACCTGATTGGTTTCCAGAACCGTCGGCACGCCCTCGCGGCCCTTGAGAATTTCCAGGCTGCGATTGCCGAGAAAATCCGCCGGCGCAACCTTCACCTTGGAATCGAGCCAGATGTAACCGTAATAGGGCTCCTTGATGCGGAAAAAGACCGTCACGTTGTAGTAATCCCACGGGTTGTTGGCCTCGACCTTTGTGATCTCGCCGACCGAAAAGCCCATCAGCCTGACCGGGTCGCCCTCCTTCAGCCCGGCGGCGTTGTTCAGGCTGGTGGAATAGTAAATCTTGGTCTTGAACCAGCCTTTGCGCTCGGCTGTGTGGTAAATGTAATAGGCAAAGCCCGCCAGCAGCAGCAGCGTCGCCACGGTGACAAACAGGCCGACCACGCGTTCCACGCGGCTCAGGCGCGTGCGCAATTGAGGTGTCAGGTCTTGTAATGCCATGTTGTTCCTGTTCCGCCCGCTCTAAACTGCCGGGCGCAAATCGTCAAATCCTTCCCGAGCCTCCCTGCGCCTCGGAAAGCGCCGCATGCAGGGTTGGATGCAGCCGTCGCGCCGCGTTTCGGTCGCCCACCATCTGCCAACGGTGTTCCCGCAGCAGGGCGAAGTGCGTCCCGTAATCCAGCCACGGCCCGATGTCATCACTGGTGATCACCAGCGTCACCGGCTGGTTCTGATTAAATGAAGCGCCCCGGGAGACTTTCTGGAAAATGTCCTGCCACCAGCGCAGATGCCGCAGGCTGATAAACGGCTTGTCCACGAGCAACACCCGCGGCTTGAGCACCAAAGCCCGCGCCAACGCCGCGCATTGCTGCATGCCGACGCTCAAGGCACCTGGCGTCTGGTGCGCCACAGGCATCAACTCGGTCAGCTCCAGCACCGATTGCACCATTCGCAGCATGTCGTCTTCCGGATAATTATGGTGATATCGCAACGGCAGCGCGACATTCTCGGCCACCGTCAAGTGCCGGAACAGCCTTCCGCTGCCCTCGAACACCATGCCGACTTTCATCCGCTCGCTGACCAGTTCCTGCTCGCTCAACACGGCCAGTTCCCGCCCAAACCACTTCACACGCCCGCGCAGCGGCTTCTGCAAGCCCGCCACCGTGGCGAGGAAATCACTTTTACCGCGCAGCCCGCCGATGACCCAGAATTGCCCCGGCTCAACCGCCCACTGGACGCCTTCAATTTCCGCCTCGTCCGTCTGCCGCGACGACGCGACCGTCACGTCAATCAATTCGATCATCGGCTCGCGGCTTGTTGTGTTGGCGGTGTCCACAAAATAAAGCGGTTCAGGTCACACCAGCAGGTACACCACGATGAACAGGGCGTCCAGCAGCACGCAGCCGATGACGCTGTGCACCACCGCGCGCGTCGTGGCGTCGGAAACCTCCTCGATGCGCAGCGGCTGGGCCAGCCCCTGATAGCAGGTCACCACCGCGATGATGGCACCGAAGGAAACAGTCTTGAGCGCCAGCAGGGCGAAGTCCTGCCACTGCAACGCGCTGGCGAGCTGGCTGAAGTATTCGCCCGGACGCAGCGGCACGTCGTTGACAAATGCGAACAGGTAGCCGCTGACCAGCGCGGTTAGAATCAAATAAACCGTCAAGGAAAAGATCGCCAGTGCCAGCCCGATGACGCGCGGCACAACCAGGTAATGCACCGGGTCAATGCCCAGCGCCTCCAGAGCCTCGACCTCGCCCAGCGCCCGCGACGTGCCCAGTTCGATCACTGTGGCGGTGCCCACACGCGCCAGCACCAGCAGCGCGGCAATGATGGGCCCCAATTCCCGCACCACCACGCTCACCATCACCAGCCCGGCAAAATCCTGCGCCCCCACGCGCGTGAGCAGCGACACGGTCTGGCCGATGATCACCATGCCCAGCGCAAACCCCAGAAAGCTGATCATCGGCAGCAGCCGCACGCCGGCCCGGTAAATCTGCGCGCGGATGAGCGGCCGAATCAGCGGCGCGGCCACGCCGAGCTTGGTGACGGCCACGCCCATGGTGATGAGGGCGAAGGCGCCCAGGCCCTGGATGGTTTCAGTGAGCCGGAGCAGGTTGCGGCCGACGAAATTGAGATAGGCGCGGGGCAGCGGCGCCCTCAGCGGCGCTCTTGGCGCGGCACCGGCGTTGCCCTGGGCGATGTGTTCAGCCACGGCAGCAAGCTAAGTTTATCCCTGCCGCCGGTCAAAACGGTTTTTCAATCTGAATCTTAAGCAGGGAACGGACATAGCAAAGCCTCTCCGCTGACTCTTTCTCTTAATCCCGCTCATAATCTTAACCTTACTGCTGCTTTTATCCCAACCGTGGAACCCAGGGGGAAATGATTATGATTAAGAGCAGGATTGGGATTGTGATTAAAAAAGAGGCAAAATCCCCGGATTCATTCATCTGTCTCGACTCCGCTTTGGCCCGCAGGTAAATAAAACCATGCCCTATTTTCTCGGAGTCATCTGCCACGGATGGCATGAGGCTTCGGCTGTCTTGATCCAGGACCGGGCCATCCTGGCGGCGGCCGAGGAGGAGCGCTTTACCCGGAAGAAGTTCGACAGCAATTTTCCCGAGCAGGCCATCGCCTTCTGCCTCAAGCGCGCGGGTATCGGGATCAACGACGTGGCGGCCATCGGGTACGCGTTCAGCCCCCGGCGCAAGGCGCACCGCAAGGCGCTGCACATCCTGCGACACTTTCCCCGGTCGCTCAACCTGCTGGGCACCCGCGGCGGCCTGCTGGCCAAAATGAATTCCATCGAGTCGGAGGTCCGCCAGAAACTCGGCTACACCGGCCCGGTCCACCGCTTCAACCATCACCTCTGCCACGCGGCCTCGGCCTTCTGGGTGTCGCCGTTCGAGGACTCGGCCATTCTCGCGGTGGACGGCTGCGGCGATTGGGAGGCGACGTGGTGGGGCGTCGGGCACGGCACGCAAATCGAGGAACTGGGCGCGCTGGACTGGCCGTTGTCGCTGGGGCATGTCTATGCGGCGTTCACCGAATACCTCGGGTTCCAGCCGTTCTCCGACGAATACCGCGTCATGGGCATGGCGCCCTACGGCAAAGCGGTGCTGATGAAGGAAATGGCGAAAATTTTCCAGCCCAGTCCCGAGGGTTACACGATTGATTTCAGCTATTTTAATTTTCCCACAGGCCACTTCCCGCGCTTTGGACCGAAAATCGTCGAGACCTTCGGCCCGGCCCTGACCCGGTCAGAGGACCAGTTCGCCGAGCATTACCGGAACGTCGCCGCGTCGCTCCAGGCGCAGGTCGAGGAGGTCATTTGCCATCTGGCTCGACTGGTGACAACAAATGCGGGTTCCAGGAAAATATGCCTCGCCGGCGGCGTGGCCATGAACTGCGTGGCCAACGGCCGGCTCATCTCCGAAAACATTGTTGATGACCTTTACGTGCCGCCGTGCGCCTCGGACGCGGGCGCGGCGCTGGGCGCGGCGTTTTTCGCGCAGATGAAAACCGGGCGAACCCTGCGGCGCACCGTTCTCGACACCGCGCTGCTGGGCCCGGACTACACCGATGAGGAAATAAGCTGCGCTTTGCGTGAAAAGGGACTGACCGCCGAGCGGATGGACAATCCTTCCCATCGCGCCGCCGAATTGCTCAGCCAGGGCAAGGTCATCGGGTGGTTCCAGGGCCGGATGGAATTTGGCCAGCGCGCCTTGGGCGCCCGGTCCATTCTTGCCGACCCGCGCAAGGCCGAGATGAAGGACATCATCAACGCCAAGGTGAAGTTCCGCGAATTTTTCCGGCCTTTCGCCCCGTCGGTGATTGAGGAGCGCGCCGGGGAGTTTTTTCACTGTTCCAAGCCCGTGCCGTTCATGACCGAGGTGTACCCGGTTCGCGAGAAAATGAAATCGGTGATCCCCGCCGTGACCCACGTGGACGGCACGGCCCGGGTGCAGACCGTTTCGCGCGCCGCCAATCCGCCGTATTACGATTTGATCCGGCACTTTGGCGAATTGACCGGCGTGCCGGTGGTCCTCAACACCTCGTTCAACGTCAAGGGCGATCCCATCGTCAACACGCCCGAGCAGGCCGTGAACACGTTCCTCAACACCGACATTGATGCGCTGCTCTGCGGCCCGTTCCTTGTGGCCAAATGAAACCGGGGCGCGCTTGACGAACCAATCTTGCTCCCTACCCTGAAATTCCCATGAACGCACAGCAAACCACCCGACGCGAATTTCTAAAGACCTCCACCACCGCCACCATCGCCACGACGCTGGCCTCCTCGCTGCCGTTTCCGGGCGTGCTCCGGGGCGCTCCCAACGCCGAAAAGCTCAAGGTCGGCCTCGTCGGCTGCGGCGGACGCGGCACCGGCGCGGCGAACCAGGCGCTCACCGCCGATCCCAACGTCGAGCTGTACGCCATGGCGGATATTTCCGAGAGCAAGCTCAAGGGCAGCTTCGAATCGCTGCACAAGGTTCACCAGGACCGCGTCAGCGCCACGCCGGACCGGCGGTTTAAGGGTTTGGACGGCTACCAGCGGGTGATTGAAAGCTGCGATGTGGTGTTGCTGACAACCCCGCCGGGTTTTCGCCCGCAACATTTGAAGGCCGCCATCGAGGCGGGACGTCACGCGTTTGTGGAAAAGCCGATGGCCACTGACGCGCCCGGCGTGCGGTCGGTCCTCGAATCCGCCGCGCTCGCCAAAAAGAAAAACCTCGCCATCGTGGCGGGCTTCGACTGGCGCTACAACTTCGCTCGGCGCGAAATGATCAAGCGCCTTCACGACGGCGTCATCGGCGACATCCGTTCGATGTATGTCACCTGCTGCGTGAGCGCCATCAAGACGATGCCGCCCGCTGAGACCCGCCCGGCGGACATGGGCGACGTCGAATGGCAGGTGCGTAACTGGTATAATCTCGCACAGATCAGCGGTGACCTCCTGGTGGAAAACTGCTGCCACAGCGTGGACCGCCTGCTTTGGATGATGAAGGACGTGCCGCCCGCCAAGTGCGTCGCGGTGGGCGGACGCCAGATCCCCAATCCCGGCGGCAACATCTATGACCATTTCCAGGCTAATTACGTGTGGGCCGACGGCGCGCGCGGCACCGCCGTCTCACGCCACATGGACCGCACCTACGAGGATGTGTCCGACGACATTCATTGCGCCGACGGACGCGCCTTTGCCCGCGCCGACAACCGCTTCAAGCCGATTACCGAAATCCACAGCAAGACCGGCACCTGGCGTTACGACGGCCCGTGGAACCTGTCTTATCAGACCGAGCACGACGAGTTGTTCGCCTCCATTCGCGCCGGCAACCCGATCAACGACGGCGTGCGCATGGCGAACAGCACCCTGGCGGCGATCATGGGGCGCATGGCGGCCTACACCGGCCTGGAAATCACCTGGGAAATGGCCCTCAACTCGCAGGAAAAGCTCGTGCCGGACAACTTGGACTGGAACGCGCCCTTGCCCATCGCCCCGCTGGCCATGCCGGGAGTCACCAAGTTCATTTGAAGAGGGAGAGACGAAGATTCAACCGGTCAAAAATTTTTGCAAAAGCCAGTTTTAGCTGGCAGCCGATTGGATGAGTTATTTAAGACCAAGAATAATTACACCAATAACAATCATACGAGGCTGCGGGAGGCTCAACATCTCTTTCGATTTCCTGGATCATTTCCCACGCTGCCTTAAACCTGGAAATAAGGGCTGGGATATGTTTTTGATGCACTGAAACGGGGATGCGACGAAATGTCGGCTTTGTCGCAGTTTTAAGATTATCCACCATACGATACTCATCAACGACGCCGATGATGGAATCATTTTTGGCGATTCTGCGAATGAATTCTCCGTACAAAATAAGTTGATCGTGGTCGACGCTATTGAAGGATTTGCTGGTCTTATGATCTACCACAATGAGGGACGCATTCTGCTTCAAGACCAGATCCGGAATGCCAATGACAGGCGGAAGGCCAACAGCCAGATCCATAAAAAAAGGCTTCTCAATTTGGAACACGGTATAACCATCCCAATGGTTTCGAGTCAGCGTGACGATCGCGTTGGTAAGTCTTAGGCGATAATCCTTGTTCGGATGCTTGAACCGGGTTGCGAGCGTTTTGTGGCTTTCTGGTTTTCCCAGCCGCAACGCTTTATAGAAGCAAGCCGCCGCCTGATGAAACAAAGCTCCTGCAACAAGAGCATCTCCTGTGAACGGTTTGCCGAGAACGTATTGGTTATAGTAGCACGAGGGGCAGCGTTCCACTGTGGAGACTTTGCTGTAGCTAATGTAGTCAATGCGCGCTCTATCGAGGCGGCGCAAAAAACTTGCCCATTTGCCGGACGACTTGCTCCACGCTGATTTTAGAGAAGCGGCCGTCTTCAGATTGAGAGACTTCTTGGAAGCCACTGTTAATCCGCTTAAATTCACTGTTCTTCCA
>CALJZV010000094.1 GCA_937983475.1 uncultured Verrucomicrobiales bacterium | reverse complement strand
GCAAGATTGTATTCGATGCCGCAGTCAATGCGTTGAAGCAACGCACAGATGGATGGGCTATTGAAACAACTGCCGGAGATTTTGAGGCGGATTTTCTTATCAACTGCGCCGGGTTGCATTGCGACCGGATCAGTCAAATGGCAGGGGAAACCCGTGAAGTCCGAATTGTCCCTTTTCGCGGAGAATATTATCAATTGAAACACGACAGGCAGCATTTGGTGCGGAATTTGATTTACCCGGTTCCAGACCCGAAATTTCCCTTTTTGGGCGTCCACTTCACTCGGTTGATCAAAGGAGGCGTTGAGGCCGGGCCCAACGCGGTATTAGCATTGGCGAGGGAAGGATACCGGAAAACCGATTTCAGTTTGCGGGACGCGTTCGATGCCTTGAGTTATCCCGGGCTGTGGAGATTCCTGGGACAGCACCGGCGCATGAGTTGGGAGGAAATTAAACGCTCCTTCAGCAAGGATCTGTTCTGCGCCTCGCTACAGAGGCTGGTTCCGGAAGTTTGCCTGGAGGATTTGGAGCCCGGAGGGGCTGGCGTGCGCGCTCAGGCCATGTCCCCCGATGGGGAACTTGTCCAGGATTTCTGCCTGGTTCAACGCGAAAACGCCCTTCACGTGTTGAATGCCCCAAGCCCGGGCGCCACGGCCTCTTTGGCTATCGGAAGTGAAATTGTCAATTTGATCGCTGATTCCCTCAAATTCCATGGAACTTAATAAACCGACGCTTTCGGTGGTCGTGCCTAATTTCAATCACGCCAAGCTCCTTCCCCGGAGCCTGGACGGCATTTTAAGTCAGTCTTATCAGCCCTTGGAACTAATTGTAATTGATGATGGTTCCACCGATAACAGTATTGAGGTCATCGAGGCATACGCAAAGCAGCATTCCATCATCAAATTGTATCGCAACGAGAAAAACCGAGGTGTCAGTTATACTCTGAACCGCGGATTGCACTTGGCCCAAGGCGATTATGTAACCTTTCCGGGGGCGGATGACGAAGTGATGCCAGGCTTGTTCGAGAAGCAAATGGGCCTTTTTGCCCAGTTTCCCCAAGCAGCGATGTGCGGCACGATCGTTGAATTCCGCAACATGGAAACAGGCCAGACTTATCACCAGGGAACCAAAATATCGGATGTGCCTCGCTATTTTTCCCCAGAGGAAGTAATTCAGTTGTCTCGCGAGGACAAGCTTATTCTATTCACCAGCACCATGACCTTGCGCCGTGAGGCCATGATCGAGGCTGGGTATTTACCTGAATTGAAATGGCACGCGGATTGGTTTGCTTATTTCATCCCGGCCTTTCGCTATGGCTTTTGCTTCATACCAGAGGTGCTTGGGGAATTTGCGGTTTATCCCTCCAGTTATTCAAAGAAGGGGATGCGCGATCCTCAGGCGCAGTCTGGAGTGTTGCGAAATATTTTGGAAACGCTCCTGAAACCCCAGTTTGCTGATGTGCATCCGGCCATCGTGCGCAGTAGTGTGCTTGCCCCCTTTGGAAAGGAAATGCTGTGTTTGATCCTTCGCAATCGGCGTTACCGGTGTTTTTTTACGCCGCTTTACCTGAAAAATGCCCTGTGGTGGATTGCCCGGATTGAACTCAAGAAGGTTCTCCCGGGATGGGTCGCGGAATTATATTTTCGTTTGGCCGGACACAAGGTGCCAGCACCCAAAAGCTTGAGCGCCGCCAGAAACAAAGTTGCCAAAGCATCCGGCCAATGACATCTTTTCTGGCTCAAAATCACCGAGCGAGAACTGGTTTTGAGTACAATCAAATGGCCGAAAAATTCTTTGTCATCGGAAGCAACTCATTTTCTGGAGCCAGCTTTGTGGATTTCCTGC
>CALJZV010000093.1 GCA_937983475.1 uncultured Verrucomicrobiales bacterium | reverse complement strand
AGGTGTATGACCCGGTGCAGGTGGACATTTACGAGGAGACGGTGAAGAAAATCTCCGAGCGCACCGGCGGCCAATACTACCGCGCGGACAGCACCGAGACGTTGAAGCGCATTTACAGTGAAATTGACCGGCTGGAAAAAACCGAGGTCGAGGCCAAGAAATTCTTCCAATACGACGAGTTATTTGGGTGGTTCATGACGGCGGGACTTTGCGCCGTCTTGTTGGAAATAATCCTCGGTCAGACCATTTGGAGGAAACTGCCGTGAGAATTCCGATTCACGATGTCAGAAACCTCCGGCAGATATGGAGGCTTGAGATAGTTGGAGCGGCTCAAAGCCGCAAAGGCTCTTTGGGCAGACCATTCGCATCCGCTGGAAATATTGATCTTTCTCCCTCTCCCCGGCCCTCTCCCAGCGGGAGAGGGACCAAGGGTGAGGGAGAGCCATCCAAATCCCGCAACCACCTCGAACAATCCCGGATTTCTCAAACTTTGCGAATCTTCCATCAAAGCTGGAGGATTTATGTGGTATTAAAATTGCCGCGTCGCGTGTTGCCTGGGGCGGGCAATCACGCTTCACGTTTCACACTTCGCGCATCACGTCCATGAGAATTGCAAACGCACAACTTCTTTGGCTGGCGGCGATTTTCCTCGTGGCCCTGGCATGGTTTTTGGTCTGGGCCTGGCGCAGGAAACAACAGCTCATCCGCCAGTTCGTGCAATCGCGCCTGCTGGCCAACCTGACTGTCGGCGTGTCCCAAACGCGGCAGAAGCTTCGGCTGATGTTGCTGTTTGCGGCTGTCGCGTTTTTGCTGCTCGGCCTGGCCCGGCCCCAATGGGGCTTTGACTGGGAGGAAGCCCGCCAGCAGGGCTTGGACATCCTCATCGCCATTGACACCTCCAAGAGCATGCTGGCCGAGGACATTCCGCCCAACCGGCTTGCCCGCGCCAGACTCGCGGCTTTTGATTTAATGAAACTCGCGCAATCCGATCGGCTGGGACTGATTGCATTTGCGGGCAGTTCGTTCCTGCAATGTCCGTTGACCATTGACGAGGAGGCCTTTCGCCAAAGCGTCAACGCGCTCGACACCGAAATCATTCCCCAGGGCGGCAGTTCGCTTGCCGAGCCGATTCAAACCGCCATCCAGGCGTTCGACAAAAGCGGTGACAACCACAAGGTGCTGGTGCTGTTCACCGACGGCGAGGACCACGACAGCGGCGCGGTGGCTGCCGCCGAGAAGGCCGCCGATGCGGGGATGCGCATCTTCACCATCGGTGTCGGCACCCGCGAGGGGGAACTGCTGCGCATTCGGGACGAGCAGGGCAATGCCGGATTCATCAAGGACGACCAGGGCAACGTGGTGAAGTCCCGGTTAAATGAAACCCTCCTTCAGGAGGTCGCCACCAAGGCCAATGGGTTTTATCTGCCGCTGGTCGGCGCCAACCCGATGGAGTCCCTGTATCAAAAGGGCCTGGCGCCGTTGCCCAAGACCGAGTCCGCCACCAAACTGGTCAAAAACTACCGGGAGCAATACAAGTGGCCTTTGGGCCTGGCGATGCTTCTGCTCATTGTCGAAATGTTCCTGCCTCAGCGCAACCCGGCGCGGCGGCCTGAAACACTACCCGGCCTCACTTCCTGTAACTTAAAAGCATCGGCCACCGTCTCGCTGTTGCTGCTGGCCTGCGTCGCGGGCATGGCTTCCCCTTCCAAGGCGCAAAGGCAATATGAGTCCGGACGCTACCAGGAATCGTTTGAGGAATATCACCGGCTGTTGCAGTCCCGCACCAATGACTTTCGCCTGCATTACAACGCGGGCAACGCCGCCTATCGGGCCGAGGCTTTTGACCTCGCTCTAAAGCACTTTGAATCCGCTTTGCAATCGCCCGATCTCGCGTTGCAGCAACGCGCCCACTACAACCTGGGCAACACGTTTTTCCAGTTGGGCGATCCCCTGCCCGACCCGAAGGAGAAAAAAACGCTCTGGGAAAAGGCGGCCAAAAACTACGAGCACGCCCTCAAACTCAACCCGGAGGACACCGACTCGAAGCACAACCTGGAGTTTGTGAAGAAACGCCTTGAGGAACTCAAACAGGAGCAGCAGCAGCAACAGCAATCGAAAAACGACCAGTCCGAGAAAAATGACGATCAAGAGAAGCAGGATCAAAGCGATCAGCAGCAATCCCAGAATCAGGAGCAGGACCCCAACCAGCAACGGGACAACTCCAAGCAACCGGATCAACAAAACACCCCCAACGAAGAGCAACAACCCCAGCCATCCGGCCAGCAAAACCCGGAGCAGCAGCAACAGCCCCAGGAGCAGCCTGCCCAAAATTCTCAAGCCCAGGAGCATCAAAACGGGACACAGGAGGAATCCGCCGAGGCCGAAGCCGCCGGGATTCCCGCTCAAATGTCCCTCCAACAGGCCCTTCAGTTCCTTGAAGCCCAAAAACACGAGGAAAAACCCCTGATTTTCGCCCCGCCCAGCCAGCCCAAGCCGCTGAGCCAGAAGCTAAAAGATTGGTAAGGAAACTGCTAAGTTATTTGTTGACTGCCCATTTTGGTGCACGCGGATGGGCTGTCAACCGAGGACTTTGGCCGGTTATGGTCCGGACATTAGCACTTGACCATCATTAGGTTGGTGCCTATAGAGGTAAGCGAAGTTAATAAAACGCGGCACGGGAACACCCTCAAACAACACACGCGTATGACAAAAAGAGACCTGGTAGTGCGCATCAGCGAAGAAACGGGGCTGGTGCAGCAGCAAGTGCTGGACGTCGTTCAAAAAACCCTCGACTACATCTCCGAAGCCGTGGCGCAGGGCAAGACAGTCGAGTTGCGCAATTTCGGCGTTTTTGAAGTCAAGGTCCGCAAGGCCCGGATTGGGCGCAATCCCAACCATCCTGAGACCGACGTGCCCATTCCCCAGCGCGCCGTGGTGAAATTCAAGCCCGGCAAGGAAATGCGCGAATCCGTCCTCAAGCTCTCACCCAACGGTCCGCCCAATTAATTTTTCGGTCACCGAAGGCAAAGGCGTTCGCTTCAATGGCGGACGCCTTTTTGCTTTGTGCAGTCCAGCTTCTGAGAATTTGTTTCCCATTTTCCGGCATTTATGCCTTTTTGTGCGTCCCTTATGGAACGATTGCCCGGTTTCCGAGACTTTTATCCCGAACCGCTGCCGCACCCGGATGTCTGGAGCTGCGATGCCCGCCAATACATCTTCGCCCGGTGGCGCGACACCGCCCGACGCTACGGGTTTCGCGAGTACGACGGCCCGCCGTTGGAACCCCTGGAGTTGTTCACCCTCAAGAGCGGCGAGGAAATTGTCGGCCAATTATACAACTTCAATGACAAGGGCGACCGCGCCGTGGCCTTGCGCCCGGAGATGACCCCCACCCTCGCCCGGATGATTGCCGCCAACGAACGGCATTACAAAAAGCCGATGAAGTGGTTCGCCATCCCGCAACTGTTCCGTTACGAACGCCAGCAGAAGGGCCGCCTCCGCGAGCATTTCCAGTTCAATGCCGACATCTTCGGCGAATCGGACATGGCCGCCGAGGCCGAGCTGATCGCGCTGCTGGTGGACACCCTGCGCGCCCTGGGCCTGACCGAAAACGACTTTGTCATCCGCCTCAGCAGCCGCAACGCGTGGCAGTCCTTTTTCCAGCAACGCTGCCCCGACGAGTCCAAGGCCTACGCCTTCTACCAAATCGTGGACAAACTCGAGCGCGAGGACCCGGCCGAATCCGAAAAAAAACTCGCCGCGCTGGGCATTGCCTACGCCGAGGTGCTCGATTTCATCAAGGCCGGCGCGCCCACGCCGGAGCTTCAGGCGATTCTCCAGAACCTCGACGCTCGCGGCATGTCCGGCTTTGTCAAAGTGGACTACCACGTCATCCGCGGCCTGGCCTATTACACCGGTGTTGTGTTTGAAGCCTTCGACCGCAAGGGCGAATTCCGCGCCATCGCCGGCGGCGGTCGCTACGACAACCTCGTCAAGCTCATCAGCGGCGGCAAAGTCCACCTGCCCGCTCTCGGCTTTGGCATGGGCGACGTCGTGCTGCTCGAACTGCTCAAGGCACGCGGCCTGGTGCCCCGTTTGGACGCCTGCGTGAACGTGTTCTGCCTCATAGAAAATGAAGCGCTGCGGATGGAGTCCCTCAAACTCATCCAATCCCTGCGCGCCGCCGCCTTCGCCGTGGAATTCCCGCTCGCGCCAACCAAGTCGGACAAACAGTTCAAGCGCGCCCTCGAACTCGGCGCCGCCCACACTGTCAAGCTGGAGAAAGCCGACGCCGGCGACCTGGTCGTCCGCGTCAAAAACCTCCGCACCCGCGAGGAGCGCATCCTGAAACCCTCCGAAGCGCCCGCCGGTCTGGGCGCGGTCTGAGCCGGGCTTTTATTTGCCGCAAACCTCACCGTCTGCTGGCGAACACTTGCCGGATTGCCTTGCCGGGCGGATTTTAAAGGGTGTTCTACTGGCTGGAAAATTCCATCAGGCGCCTCCGCCATCGCATCAGCCCCACCGAACGCTCCCTTCGTCTCTTGAATCTGCCGGTGGTGGCGCACGCCGAAACGCAGCCCGGCCTTTTGCTTGTGCAAATCGACGGCTTTCCCAGGTCCGAACTGGAGCGCGCCATCGCCAAAGGCCGCCTGCCCTTCCTGCGCTCGCTCCTCAAACGGCAGCATTACAAGCTGAAGACCTTTTACTCAGGCGTTCCCGCCGCCACGCCCGCCGTCCAGGGAGAACTCTTCTACAACGTCCCGTGCGTCGTCCCCGCGTTCAGTTTTCTGGACCGCGAAACCCAGCGCGTCGCCACCATGTACAAAACCGACTGGGCCCAGAAGATCGAGGCGCGCCTCCAGGAACAAAGCGCCGGCGAGGAACCCCTCCTGTCCGGCGGCAGCTCGTGGTCGAACATCTACCGTGGCGGCGCGACTCGCGAGGAAAGTCACTTCTGCGCCGCCAACATCGGCCTGGGCGGCCTCTTCAGCCGCGCGTCGGCCCGGGGCATTCTGGGGTTCTTGCTCCTGCGCTTGCCATCGTTGCTCCGGATGTTCGCTCTGGTGCTCCTGGAATTCCTTCTGGCCTCCTGGGACCTGGTGGCCGGCGTCTGCCGCGGCCAAAACTTCGGCAAGGAGTTTCGTTTCCTGGTCTCGCGCGTCGCCATCTGCATCGGCCTGCGCGAAGTCGTCACCCTGGGCGCGCAGTTGGATCTCGCGCGCGGACTGCCCATCATCCACGTCAACTTTCTGGGCTACGACGAGCAATCGCACTGCCGCGGACCCTCCTCCGCCTTCGCGCACTGGAGCCTGCGCGGCATCGACAAATCCATTCGCAAACTCTACCGCGCGGCCCAGCGCTCCCGCCGCCGCGATTATCAGGTCTGGGTTTTCTCCGACCACGGCCAGGAGCCGGCCCGCTCCTACGCGGAATCATTTCCCGGCGGCATCGAGCAGGCCATTGCCCGCGGCTTGCACGCCCTCCAGCGTGTCTCCCGCCAAACGCCCGTCCGCTCCCAGCAGCGCGCCTCCCGCGCCTACTGGAGCGGCGGACGCCGCGCCCGCATTCAATTCGAAAAGACCTCGCGCGATGAATTCCTCTCCCGCGAGGAGCG
>CALJZV010000092.1 GCA_937983475.1 uncultured Verrucomicrobiales bacterium | reverse complement strand
GGATGCCATCCAGTGCTACAACAAGGTATTGAAAATCATTCCGAATGAAGCATCTGCGCGGATTAAAAAAGCACTCGCACTGAGCGCGCTCGGGCGAAATGAAGAGGCGGTCGAATGTTGCGACAAACTGATAGCGGTTAATCCAGAGCATCTCCGGGTTTGGCTCGTTAAGGCCGACATTCTTGAACAGATGTTTAAACGACCCGACGCTATCGTTTGCTATCAAAAATTCATCTCTTTGGCCCCACATGATCTCATTAGGGATATCGAATACGCGAGAAACCGGATTAAGGAACTGGAGGAGCACTGATGAATGAAACGGGCAAAGCTGATTAATGGAGTGTTTTTGGCGGTGACAGCCAATCGTCGGGGCGTCAAGGGTTCGCCCGGGTTATAAAAGTTCAAGATCGTGGTAAATACTCGATGCGATCGGCCCAATCCCAATCCTTGGATTCTTTCCAGAAGTCCACGAGCAGGCGGGCCTGTTTTCCGTAATCCATTTGCCAAGCGCGGCGGCGAAACAGAATGATTCCCGAATGGCCCAGCCCTTCCCGGGTGAGCGTGCCAGCGTGCATTGGCAAGCTGGCGCGGTCAAAACCGATGAGAATCATTCCATGCTCCCTCAACGCCATCAGCAGGGCGGGGTCCTTGACGGACAGGTAAGAGCCATTTTGCCATTCGGATAGGTGAATGATGGGAAAATGCGGCTGAATGCGGCGACAGGCTGAAACCAACTTGTGCGACGTGTTTTCGTCGGCCAGCAGCCGCGCCTTCACTCGCCAACCTCTTCTTTCCGTTGTTTTGCGATGTCGTCGGGAAATGCTTTCGCATAGGCCAGCGCACAACGCACCAAGGCGGGCGGCCAGCTAAAATGGCCCGCCGTCTTGTCAACCGAACCGGATTCGTGATGCACATCAACGACCTCCCAAACGGCGACGCGATGCCCCAGCACATAGGCTTCACGTCCGCCGACGGAATCGCGAAATCCGATTCCCGGGAATTCTTCCTCCAGCGCTTTCTCCTTCAGATAGAGGCTGCTTAAAGTCGAAACTTCCAGATGGCGGCGCTTGGCCTGGCGCGAGAGCAGCGCGGCATGATCCGATTCGATACGGCACGACTGAACGACGGTTGGCATGGTTTCATGCTCGTTTACACTGTAAACGATGTCAAGGCTCTAGGAATCACGGAGTGAGTGGCTGGCCAATTTGGCCGGCGCGAGGCGAAGCTCCTGAGCGACGAGGTCTGGGAATTGTTCGCGCAAACGATGGGCGAGGACTTGCCCAAAAACAGAACAACAATTCGCTGGGAAACTAGGGGCTTAAGCCCTGCATAAAAATGCGGCTTTTTTCTTCAAAAGCCTTATTTTGCGGTCCATGACATCCTCCCCCGAGCAACAATGGGCTGTCGGTCCCGACAAGGTGTGGGTTGAAAATGACCGGCTGTTCATCCTGGCCAAGCGGGAGATGGACTGGCCTGTCCGGGAGTTCTCCCGCCCGCCGATCTATTTTCGCGGCCACAAGTTTTATCTCCGGGCAAAGTCCAAACCCGAGGGGCCTTTTGCCATGCGCTACGAACTCTGGTCCTGGCCCGAGGATTATCACGGCGAATCGCCCACCAAAATCCACTACGACGAAGCCTATGTGGCCGAGCGCGACGCCGGGTTTCGGGATGAGCGTCTCAGCGACTGGATGCACAAACTACTGTTGCCGGTCTATCCGTTCCTGGGATTTTGCTGGTCGGGGTTCAAGGAGCGCAGGCTGGTGGCGTGGGGATTCAACCCCGCCTCGGTCAACGGCGCGTCGTTGATCCTGGCGTTTAATTTGTTTGTGCTTGAAGCCATTTTCACCGGGTGGCTGCAAGGCGGGCTGGCATACTATTTTTTTGGCCTTCCCCGGGTTTTGGACATCGTGATGCTCTTTGCGCTGGCAGCCGACGTGGCGGTGCGGTTTTCCATTCTTATGGCTGATTATACCCGGCCGCAGCCGGGTTTTCTGGAATGGGTTTTCCGCAGGCGGACCAGGCGGGAACCCTTCTGAGTGCGACGAAAAGAGCGGTTTTGCATCCGGCTGGATGCCGGTTTTTTGAGCCAACTTTTCTGTTGCGTTCACCCTTCAACCCGCTAGTGTTACCGGCCCAAATTGATCCGATGAATAGCGAATTAACGAAACTGGCTCTGGCAAAAGTAGGCAACCCCAATACCCTGATCAACCTGGTCTCGCGCCGGGTGCGTCAGTTGACCACCGGCGGCAGCAACAACCGCCCGCTTGTGGCTGACACCGCAGGGTTGGGCGCCGCGGACATCGCGCTGACCGAAATCATCGAGGACAAAATTGCCTGGCAGACCTACACCCGCCCGAAAAATAACGAGGAAACCGAGGCCGCTCCCAAAAAGCGCAAAAAGGCGTAATTTAGCGGTCGGAATCTTTTGATCAGCCAGGAGGTTTCCGCCCTTCTGGCTTTTTATTTTTTCTATGGCCGACATCGTCACCAACGCCAAGGCGCGCCGCGATTACCATATTCTGGAGACGTTCGAGGCGGGCATCGTGCTCCATGGCACCGAGGTCAAGGCGCTGCGGGCCGGCAAAGGCCAGATCAATGACGCCTTCGCCCGGGTGGAAAACGAGGAGGTCTGGCTCTACAACGCCCACATTGACGAGTATGCCTTTGGCAACCGCCAGAATCATCAGCCCAAGGCCCCGAGAAAACTGCTTCTAAACAAGGCCGAAATCCGCAAGCTTTTCACCCTCTCCTCGGTCAAGGGCAACGCCCTGATCCCCTTGTCGCTTTATTGGAAAAATGGACGCGTCAAGGTGGCGCTCGCCGTCGGCCAGGGCAAGGCGCAGTTCGATAAGCGGGAGGACATCAAAAAGCGCGATGCCCAGAGGGAAATGAAGCGGGCGATGATGCGCCGCAGCAAGGGAGCCTGAGCGGAGCTTTTTTTCTTCTGCGTTCCCCAGGCCTTTGCGCCTGTGCCCGCAAACGCCCATTTCCCGAGGGTTTATTTGTAACAAAATGAACGGCATGGAGCCGGGGCGGGAGCGGAATACCGTTTGCAATCCCGCATCCGATACGTAACTTAACCGGCCTATAAGGCGGGAACGGGCGCGAGAAGCCGTTCCAACAGTTGATGCGACAGTTTTTCACCATCGCCAAAAACACGTTCATGGAACTGGTCCGGCAGCCGATTTTTCTGCTGCTGATGACTGTGTCATGCGCCTTTGAAGTGTTTCTCTCCTGCGTTTACTACTTCGGGTTTGGCGACGAGCCCAAGCTGGTGAAGAACAGCGTGCTGGCGGTGATGTTTCTCACTGGGCTCTTTGGCGCGGTGGTGAGCGCGTCTTCCGCGGTCGCCCGTGAAATTCGCGGCGGCACCGCCCTGGCCGTTTTGGCCAAGCCGGTGGGGCGCGCGCGGTTTCTTCTGGCAAAATATTTTGGATTGGCCGGGGCGCTGACTGTCTTGGTTTACGCCAACGCCATTGCGGCGCTGTTCGCCTCGCGGATGGCTTTTGACGCTTACGGCGGGATCGATTATCCGGCCCTGGGCATTTTTGCGGCGGGCGTCGTGGGTGCCTACGCCGTGGCGGGTTTTTCCAATTTCTTTTTGCGCCGGCCCTTCATGGCCGACGCCGTGTTGAGCCTGGTGGTGCTGCTGACGCTGGCGTTCATTGCCAGCCAGTTCGTTCACAAGGAGGCGTCGTGGACCTCCGAAAGCGCCGGCTTGGACTGGCGGCTGGTTCCGGCGTCACTGCTCATTTTGTTTGCGCTGTGGATTCTGGCGGCGTTGGCGCTGGCGTGCGCGACGCGGCTGGAAATCATTCCCACGCTGGCGGTCTGCTCGGCGCTGTTCCTGCTGGGTTTGATTTCCGACTATCTATTTGGCCGCCGCGCGGAGGCCGGGGCTGTGTGGGCGTCGGTGCTTTACACGGCCATCCCCAATTGGCAGAACTTTTGGGCGGGCGACCTGCTGGAGACCGGCAAGCAGTTTCCCTGGGGCTATTTGGCCAAGGCGCTGGCCTATGTCGCCGGGTATGTCGGCGCGGCGCTTTCGGTGGCGCTGGCGCTGTTTGAAGACCGCGAGCTGAGTTGATTTATCCCATGGAGCAAAAACATTTAAAAACCATCCTCATCAATTGGATTGTTCTGCTGGCGGCCACCCTTGCCGCCGTGATGGTCACGCGCTACGTCAATTCGCTGGCGGGCTGGATGGCCGCGTCCGTGCTGGGAGTCGGTTTCCTCGTCGCGCTGGTGAGTTACTTCCAAGGCAGGCTCGAAGAGCGCGAGCGGCTTGAAAAACTGGAGTTTGACGAGCTGAACAAAGCCAAGAGCAGTGAAGCGCTGTTCAAGGGCGAATCGGAAAGCTTCCCCGCGAAACGAAGCCGCGAGCAGTTTGAAAAATTCCTGGTGCCCGGTTTCACGGTTCTGCTGTTCCTGCTTCAGTCCGGGGCGGTCTACCTGCACTGGCAGTTTCTTGAAAAAATCCAGACACCGCTGGTCTCTGCGCGGTCGCTTGTTGCGGCCTCCCTCTTTGGCCTGCTGTTTTTGATTTTGTTCCTTTTGGGAAAATATACCGCCGGAATTGCCCGTCTGGCCAAGGACCGGTTGCTGCGGCCCGCGGCTGGCTACTTGCTTCTGGGCGCCTACACCTCGCTGGTGCTGGCTGCGACGGTCGCCATTTCCGCATGGGCCAACCTGCCTGACGCCGACCGGTATGTGGCGCGGGTGCTGTCGGTCATGCTGGGCCTCATCGCAGCCGAAACCTTGATCGGCTTGCTGCTGGAGATTTACCGGCCGCGCGTCAAGGGTCAGGCACCGCGGGTACTGTACGACAGCCGTTTGGTGGGCCTGTTGGGCGAGCCGGAAGGCGTGGTCAAGGCCGCCGCGCACGCGCTGGATTACCAGTTTGGCTTCAAGGTGTCCGACACGTGGTTTTACCGGTTCCTCGAGAAATCGTTTGCCTGGATTGTGCTGACACAGCTCGGCGTGCTGCTGCTCTCCACCTGCATCGTGTTCGTCGAGTCGGGCGAGGAAGCGCTGCTGGAGCGTTTTGGCAAGCCCGTCAAGGACCGCGAAGTGCTCAAGGCCGGACTGCACCTGACCCTGCCCTTCCCGATTGACCGCGTTCATCGTTATCGCACCGACCAAATCCAGAGTTTTGTCATTGGCGTTGAAAAGGACGACAAGCACGAGGCCGAAAAAACCATTGTCTGGTCCGTCAGCCACGAGAAGGAGGAGAATTTCATCGTGGCCAGCCATGTCGAGGCCTCTACGGCCGGTGAGGAGGGCGAAAGGAAAAGCCCGCCGGTCAATTTGCTGGCCGTGAGCATTCCCGTGCAGTTCCAGGTCACCAACCTCACCGCGTGGGCCTACAATAACGAGGAGCCTGGCGAACTGCTCCAGAAACTGGCCACGCGCGAGGTCATTCGCCACCTCGTCAGCGCTGACATCAATGAAATCATGTCCAGCACCCGCGCCCAGGCGGCGCAAGCCCTGCAAGCGCGCATCCAGGAGGCAGCCGACCAGCGGGAACTGGGCGCGCGCATTGTGTTCGTCGGGTTGCAGGATATTCATCCGCCGGTGGCGGTGGCCGAGGCTTACGAAAAAGTCGTGGGCGCCATCCAGTCCCGCGAGGCGAAGATTCTCCAGGCACAGGCGTTCCAGATTGAAACCAACGCCCTGGCCCGCGCCGAGGCATTCAAGCGGCTTCGCGCCGCGGAGGCCGAGCAGCAGCGGCTTGAAGTCAGCGCTCTGGCCCGCGCCGCTTCCTTCACCAACCAGATTCCCGCGTTTGAGGCTGCGCCCAGCGTTTATGCGCAGCGCGGCTATTTGCAGACGCTGGCCCGCGCCAGCAAGGATTCGCGCAAATACGTTCTGGCGACCACCAACACGCAGGACGTGATTATCTTTAACCTTGAGGACAAACTGAGGCCGGACCTGCTCGACATCTCCGTGCCGACCTCGCGGTAAAATGAAAGGCAAACAAAACTGATTTTTGTATGAAACGAAACACATTGACCATCCTGACCGGCAGCGTGCTGCTGGTGATTTTTGGCCTGCTGCTGTTCGTGTTCCAGGTGCGCAAGTCCGAGGTCGCCGTCGTGACGACCTTCGGCAAGCCCACCAAGGACCGCACCGAGCCTGGAGCCTATTTCAAGTGGCCGTGGCCGATCCAAAAGGTTCACAAGCTCGACCAGCGCATCCAGAACTTCGAGGATCGCTTCGAGGAAGTGCTGACCACCGACGGTTTCACGCTCTTGGCCAACGTCTATGTTGGCTGGCGCATCACCGAGCCGGCGCAGTTTTTCCCGCGATTTGCCGGCGGTTCGGTGAAGGAAGCCGAGAAGGCCATTGAAGGCATCGTCCGCGTCGCCAAGAACGCGGTCATCGGCCAGCACCCGCTGGGGCACTTGATTTCCACCGATGAAAAGAGCCTCCGGTTTACAGAAATTGAAGGCGAGATTCTCAAGCGTGTCCAGGACCAGGTGCGCGTCAACAACTACGGCATCGAGGTTGCCTTTCTGGGAATTAAAAAACTGGGGCTTCCCGAGAATGTCACCCAGAACGTCTTCGAGCGGATGAAGTCCGAGCGGCAATTGCTCATCGCCCGCATTGAGAACGAAGGCAAGGAGCAGTCGGAGAAAATCCGCTCCGCCGCCGAGCGCGATGCCGCAAAGATCGTCGCCGAAGCCGAGGCGCAGGCCACGCGTATCCGCGGCCAGGGCGAGGCCGAGGCCGCCAAGTCGTTCGCGGTCTTTCAGCAGAATCCCGAACTGGCCAGCCTGCTTCTCAAGCTCAACGCGTTGGAGCAGACCTTGAAGGAAAAAACCACTCTGATCCTGGACCAGAACACGCCGCCGCTGGATCTGTTGCAGGCGCCGCGCGGAGAAGCCGCTGGGGGCCAGAAGGAAAGCAAAGTCCAGGTCGGCAGCAAATAACATGAGCGACGCACACGACCATCATCACCACGATCACGATCACGGGCACGCTCATAAGCGCAAGCACGAACACGAGCATGCCGAGCCGAAAACACCGCCGCCGGTGACGCCGGATGACGCGGGTTCGCAGGCATTGTCCGACGCGCTCAAGAGCAGCTTTGGGATCGTGCGGTTTGTGATGATTTTCCTGGTGATCATCTTTTTCATCTCTGGTGTCCGCGAGGTGGACCCGCAGCACAAGGCCGTCATTTTGCGTTTCGGGAAACCGGTGGGCGAAGGCGAAAAGGCGCTGCTGGATCCGGGCCTGCACTGGGCCTTTCCCCCGCCCATTGATGAGGTGGTGAAGATTCCGCACAGCCTGATTCAGGAAGTCACGTCCACCGTCGGTTGGTACGCGACGACACCTGAAATGGAACTGGCAAAGGCCGAGCCGCCCCCCGGGCCTTCGCTCAACCCGGCGATTGACGGCTACGTGATCACTTCCGATGCCAATGTCATTCACGTTCGTGCCTCCCTGCGCTACCGCATCACCGATCCGCTGCGGTATGTTTTTGAATTTTCCAATGCCCCGGCCATGGTGACCAACGCGCTGAACAACGCCCTGGTGTACGCCGCCGCGCATTACACCGTGGACAACGCCCTGACGCGCGACGCCACCGGTTTCCGCGACAAAATCTACAACCGCCTCCAGCAGTTGGTGGACGAGCAGCAGTTGGGCATCGAAATCGAGCAACCCGCTGTGCAGGCCATTCCGCCGCGCCAACTGACCGAGCAGTTCAACCGCGTGTTGCAGTCCAGCGTCGAGCGCGACAAGGTGCTCAACGAGGCCCGCAGTTTTGAAAGCGAAGTCCTGAGCAAGGCCCGCAGCGATGCCGCCGCGCGCATCCATTCCGGGGAAAGCGACCGTACCCGCCTGGTGGAATCGGTGGCCGCCGAGGCCAAAAAGTTCAATGATCTGCTGCCGCAATATCAGGCCAACCCGCGGTTGTTTGCGCAGTTGCGCCAGGCCGAAGTGCTCCAGCGGGTCATGACCAACGCGCAGGACAAGATTTTTGTGCCGGGCCGCAGTGACGGCAAATCGCGCGAACTGAGGTTGAATTTAAGCCGCGAGCCGCAGAAGCCGACCGTGCAGAGATGAACACAGTACATGGCTGGCTGCTTCTTCGTTGAATCACGTTTCACGTTTCACAATTCCATGAAACGTGATGCGTGAAACGTGAAAGAGTAAGCAGCCGCTCCGAACATTATTTTATGCAAGTCACGTCCTTGTTAAGCCGCAAAGAGCCTGAGAAGCATCATCACCATCATCATGATCATGCTCACGGCGAGTCGTGCTCCAGTTGCGGGCACGACCACGAGCACGCGGTCATCCCGCTGTGGCAGACACTCCTTGGGCTGATTTTCGTCATCAACTCCTTTGCCGTGGACTGGCTGTTCGGCGCGGGCAGCACCAATGTCGCCGGCGTCAGCGCCATGATTGGCGCCATCATCCTCGGTTGGCCGATTGTCTGGACCGCCATCAAGGACCTGAAGCGCGGCTTGCTGACCACCAATGAGCTGGTGTCGTTGGCCATACTCGCGTCCTTTGGCTCAGGTCATTATCAGGAAGCCGGCGTGGTTGCCTTTTTCATGTTGCTGGGTCAAATCATTGAAACCCGCACCGCGGAGGGGGCCCGAGCCTCCATTGAATCGTTGATCAAATTAACGCCGACCAAGGCGCGGCGGTTGACCGCTTCCGGCGAGGAAGAGGTGCCCACCAGTCAATTAAAAGTCGGCGATGTCATTCGCGTCCGCCCCGGGGACAACGTCGCCGCCGACGGCGTCATCGCCGCCGGTCAGGGTTCCTTCAATCAGGCCAACATCACCGGCGAATCGCTTCCGGTGGACAAGAAGCCGGACGATGAAGTGTTCGCCGGAACGCAGAATCTCACGGGCGTTTTGGAAATCCGGGTCACACGTGCCGGCGAGGACACCACGCTGGGCAAGGTGCGCGACCTCATACTGGCCGCTGAAAAGACCAAGCTGCCAATCATGCGGATCATTGACCAATACATGGGCTTCTACACGCCGCTGGTGCTGGTCATTGGCGCTTTGGTCTGGGCCTTCACGCAGGACTTGAGCCGTGTCATCGCGGTCTTCATTGTGGCGTGTCCCTGCGCATTCGTGCTGGCGACGCCGACGGCGATGGTGGCCGCGCTGTCCGCCGCGGCGCGACTGGGCATTTTGATCAAGAACGTGGCCGACATCGAGCTGGCCGCCAAAATCAACGCCTTCATTTTCGACAAAACCGGAACGCTGACCACCGGGAAGCTGGCCGTCAGCCGTCTTGCGCCGCTCAACAATACCCAGCCGGCTGAACTGCTGCGCATCGCCGCCTCGGCGGAAAAATACAGCAATCATCCCACCGCAAAGGCCCTGGCCAAACTCGCCGGCGAGGCGGGCGTGCCGATGGCCGAGCCGAAGGATTTTGCCGAGACCGCCGGACGCGGCGTCAAGGCCAGCGTGGACGGAACGGCAGTTCTGGTGGGCCGCGCCCAATGGCTCAAGGACAACGGCGTGACGGAGAATTTCATGGAGTCGGTGGATCTGGTGGAGGCCGAGGGTTACAGCCTGATTTTCGTGGCGCGCGACGGCAAATGCATCGGCTGGATCGGCCTACAGGACCAGACCCGCGATGAGGCGCGCTTGTCTCTCGAGGAATTGAAAGAAGCGGGTGTGCGCCGGGTCGCGATGGTTTCGGGCGATCGCCAGCCGGTGGCCGTGCGTGTGGCCAAGGAGATTGGGTGCGAAGAAGTGGCCGGGGATTGCCTGCCGCAGAACAAGGTCGAATTTGTGCGGCAAATGAAAACCAAGGGTTACCGCGTGGCAGTTGTCGGCGATGGCGTCAATGACGCGCCCGCGCTGGCTGCCGGGGACCTGGGCATCGCCATGGGCGCAGCCGGGAGCGAAGTGGCCATTCACAGCGCGACCATTGCTTTAATGAACAACGACCTTCGCCGCGTGCCGTTCCTGGTGAAGCTCTCCCGCCAGACCCGCGCGGTCATCAACCAGAATTTTCTGGTCGGCGTGTTGTTCGTCATCGGCGGCCTGGTGCTGGCGGCCATGAAATACCTCAATCCCATCGTGGCTGCGGTGTTGCACGTGGCCTGCTCCCTGATTGTGGTGTTCAACAGCGCGCGACTGGTGCGCAGCGGTGAGGAACTGGAGCCGTTTCAGCCCGGACCCGTGGAAGCCAGCCCCGATGCCGGCACCCATGTGCATGATCATCAGCACGGCCCAGTGGCCGCGCGGCCCAAGCTGGCGTGATCGTTTAAAACCAAAGCCGGTGTTCAAATTCAAGGCCATGATTGCCATAGCAGAAATGCACTTCGACATGAAGAGACCGGCCGAGGGGTTCAGGAACTTTCAGTAAAATAAAACCATGAACGCCGTCCAACAGCCACCAAGCATGTCACGCCCTTCGTCGGCAGCCGAAAACGTCATTGCTGTGCGCGGCTTGACGAAAATCTTCAAGGACTTCTGGGGTCGTCCCAAGGCGCGCGCCGTGGACAACGTGGACTTTGAGGTGCGCCGCGGCGAGGTGTTCGGCTTGCTGGGCCCAAATGGCTCAGGCAAGTCGACCACCATCAAGATGCTGTTGGGCCTCTTGTATCCCACCAAGGGGCACATTGAAGTTTTTGGAAAGTCGCCGCGCGATGTTCGCACCAAGGCGCGCATCGGCTATCTGCCCGAAGAATCGTACCTGTATCGCTAGCTTAGTTCCGCTGAGACGCTTAATTTTTTTGGCAGCCTGTGTGATCTGCCGCCCCAGGAGCGCAAAAAG